>NZ_JAMYUY010000075.1:0-521 GCF_040323385.1 Mesorhizobium sp. M0045 | reverse complement strand
TGATGCGCTCGATGGCAATGCCGAGCCTCAACCACCAGACCGACAGCTTCGACAGATTGTAGAGGCCGTTGGGGCTGGCGAAGGGACCCCGTTGTCGCTTCGAATGGCGAGCGGCAGGCCGCGTTCCCTGAACAGCCGGACGAAGGCCTCGATGACCGGCGCTTCCCGTGTCGCTTCAAGCGCTTCGGCGAGAAGCAGGTAGCGCGAGGCCTGGTCGGTCACCGTCAGGGGGTAACAGTAGCGACCGTTGCCGAGCTTGAACTCGCCCTTGAAGTCAGCGCACCACAGATCGTTGGGGACGGCGGCCTGCGACAGCGGCGTGCCCATGGCCTTGTTCGCCCGGTTCCTCTTGCGGGCCTGGCTCACAAGGCCGCGGCGGTCGAGCACGGCATGCACCGTGCTCTTGGCCGGGATGCGCACATCGCCGGCGAGCTTTCTGATCAGCAGCTCCCTGATCTTCCTGGCGCCCCAGTGCGGCTTGTCGCGCTTGCTCTCGACGATCAGCCGCTCGATCTGCTCGG
>NZ_JAMYUY010000074.1:0-656 GCF_040323385.1 Mesorhizobium sp. M0045 | reverse complement strand
TAGAGCGGTTCCTGATTTGACGGAATCGAAGGGGATTCCCGATCAGTCGGTTCTGTGATTCAAGATGCTGGCTGGAGTGGAGGCCAGCATCGGATGACGCGACCGCTTTCGGATGATCTTCGCGAACGTGTTGTAGCGGCGGTTTTGGGTGGCGAGAGCCGCCGGTCGGCCGCGAAACGGTTCGGCATTTCGGTTTCGGCGGCGGTGAAGTTGTTGCAGCGCCATCGGGCGACTGGCTCGGTTGCGCCTGGCAAGATGGGCGGACATCGCAAGAGGGTGCTGGAGCCGCACCGTGCCTTCATCGAGGCGCGTCTGCGTGAGACACCGCATCTGACGCTGCACGGTCTGAAGGATGAGTTGGCCGCACGCGGGGTCAAGGTCTCGCACAACGCGGTCTGGATGTTCTTGAGGCGCGAGGGCCTGAGCTTCAAAAAAAACGCTGTTCGCCCTTGAGCAGGCGCGCGCCGATATTGCCCGCAGGCGTCAGCGATGGCGCTCTTGGCAGGCCGGCCTCGATCCGCAGCATCTGGTCTTCATCGATGAGACCTGGATCAAGACCAACATGGCTCCGCTGCGCGGTTGGGGGCCGAAGGGCAAGCGGCTGCGCGGCTTGGCCCCGCACGGCCACTGGCGCACGCTGACCTTCCTCGGCGCGC
>NZ_JAMYUY010000073.1:0-711 GCF_040323385.1 Mesorhizobium sp. M0045 | reverse complement strand
CGGCATCAACACCTCCCGGCAAAAACCGAAAAGTGTTACCTATGTGTCCGGTACAAATCGTCACCTATGTCTCGGGCCGCTCAATTCTGACGATCTCCCGAGTCGTAATCTCAGTTGCAGACACCTTTCGCGGACTGGCACCTGCGGCGTCTGTCCACAACAAATTGCTGTCTCCGGCAGAGAGCGCGATGGAGCTGGCATCTTAGCTTAATGTCGGCTCAATTGGCTGTCAGGTAAATGCATCTTGTGAGAAAAGGGGTTTTTCTGCCGTGGCTCGGAGTGCGTCCCCCCATAGTTTGAGACTTTAATAAATCAAAACATTAGTTTTTTTGTCGCTATTCTTCATATACTAAGTATACTTAGTGTGCCTACTCCAGTGTCATTTGGAAAGTTCAAACTAATTTTAATAAAAATCATTTCTTTTTAAACTGCAACGACCACGTCATCTTTTATATTTGCTTACAAAATATAATATATCCTACCTATCTGCAACAATAAACCCCGAAATCATCGTGAGCATCACTGCGATCAAAGTTTGCTTCTATTCCGTAACGTCAAACTATCCGTAAGTATATTTTTCGCCGTAACGTGACAATCCTGCCGCCGATCAATCATTCTATCAGCGCCTGCAGGTATGTGATTTGGCGCTAATATACACCCTCTAGTAGGCAATCCCCGGGCGCTATCGAATGAGACAAAGGAATATTGGAT
>NZ_JAMYUY010000072.1:0-790 GCF_040323385.1 Mesorhizobium sp. M0045 | reverse complement strand
AAGTCTTGCAGTCTGGATGACAGGGTCCGGACAGTTCCGGAAATTTCAGCGTGATCGGGAATGATGTTGTAGGCCTGTGCGGCGTCTGCCGCCTGCCGGCTACGCGGACAGAGTCCGTCCCAGTTTCACCATCATCGGCAGAGTGATGGGGATGTTACCGGTACTCGACGCGAAGGATTGAGACGACAAGCGCGCTACCGCGTTTCCACTTTCGGTGCAACATAGAGCAGCTGGCCGTGCATGCCTCGGCCGGGTCACGCGGCTCATTACCGAAGCCAGTGCATCGGTATTCAACGTTTGTAGTCAACGAATTCGCGGTGCACGCTTGCAAATGGTGCACATTAAATCGCACAACGTCTGCGGCCCGCCGTCGCCAACCGGCCGAGGTCGCCAGCCGCAGGCGCGCGAAGGCGCCCAGAAACTGGAGCGTTAGTCTTCGTAGACGTCGCTATAGCCGAGTCCTGTCTGCATATCCATCACCTGGCGCAACGTCGCGTCCTCGAACGCCCTGCCGTGCACCAGAGTAGATAATGCGCGAGCACCTTGGTGTCACCGAGCACACCTTCGTGGACGAGCGCCGCGGCTAGCGTACCCGCATATGACTTCGTAACGGAGTGCAGCGCATGCGGCAAGTGCGGCTCAAGTGCGCCAAAATAGCGCTCGTAGACGATGCGTCCACATGCAACACCACAATCCCATCTGTGTAGGTGTCGTACAGCGCCTCATCGACCTGGCGCACGCGCCCGTTCGTGTCGGCGTAGGTGAGCGCGTCAATTTCGGTGGTCTTGTC
>NZ_JAMYUY010000071.1:0-887 GCF_040323385.1 Mesorhizobium sp. M0045 | reverse complement strand
CAGCCAGAAGCGAGCTTTCGGAAAGACTACAACGGGAAAAGCAGACCGCGACGGAAGCGCTCCACGATGCGCGTGACGAGATCACTAGGAAAGCCGGAGATTACGCATCGGAAGCAAAGCAAGCATTGTTCAACAAGGCGGAGGGAACGCAGCGCGACATGAGCGCCAGTCTCAAGGCCTTCAGCGGCGCTTTGCGCGCGGCAAGCGAGCATCTTGCCAACAATGATCAACGGACCGCTTCGAAATTCGCCCTTGACGCCGCAGGCGGGCTCGAGCGGCTTTCCTCGTCCCTGAAGGATAAACCGTTCGACGAGGTGCTTGGCGAAATTCAGTCGTTCGGCCGCGAAAACTCGGGGGCGCTGATCGCCGGCTCGGTATTGGCAGGCCTGGCTTTGGGGCGGTTCATCAAGAGCTCGCCACCCTCTGCCCAAACCGGAGCACCGGGCCAGTCGGGAACAGGCCGGGCGCCCGAGACGGGTCCTAGCTCGAATGAGTCGGGATGGCGATCGGCAGAGCCAGTTGAACCAGCCCCGTTAGGATCCGATCAGTCCGGCGATGACTGGGCCAATGCAAGCCTGGAGCGAAACCCATGACTGACAACCAGGACACTCGCAGCCTGACAACCCTTGTCAGCGATCTGGCACAGCAGGTCACAACACTGCTTCAAACCGAAAGCAGGCTGTTGCGGGCTGAAATGTCAGAAAAGTTAAGCAAGGCCGGCGCCGGCGCCGTGGAGGTAATGGGAGGCGTCATTTGCCTGCTTGCCGCCCTGATGGTGCTTTTGCAGGCGCTGGTGATTGCTTTGGCGAGCGCCGGCCTGGGAGCCGGATGGTCCTCGCTGCTCGTCGGCGTCGTGGTGGCAGTACTGGGCGTCATACTCCTGCGCT
>NZ_JAMYUY010000070.1:0-928 GCF_040323385.1 Mesorhizobium sp. M0045 | reverse complement strand
GTATCCACGACGCCGCCTGCGCGATCTGTGTGGAGGCCGGCTATACAGGCGCGGGCACGGTTGAATTCCTGCTGTCAGAGAACGGCGTCATCTCCTTCCTCGAGGTCAACACGCGGCTTCAAGTGGAACATCCGGTGACGGAGGAGACGACTGGCGTTGACATCGTCATCGAGCAGTTGCGCATCGCTGACGGCCTATCACTGTCCGTCAAAAAAACGCCCACGCCGCGCGGACATGCCTTCGAATTTCGCATCAATGCCGAGGATCCGGGTCGCGGCTTCCTGCCGACGCCGGGGCTGATCACCCGTTTCCGCGCGCCTTCCGGCCCCGGCATTCGACTCGATGCTGGCGTCGAGACCGGCTCTGAGATCTCCGGCCTTTACGATTCCATGATGGCAAAGCTGATCGTCACCGGCTCGACGCGCGAGGAGGCGCTGATCCGCGCCCGCCGCGCGCTTGCCGAGTTCCGGGTCGAGGGGGTCGCATCGGTGCTGCCTTTCCACCGTGCGGTGCTGGAAGAGCCTGACTTCACCGGCGAGGATGGCTTCCGGGTCTATACCAACTGGATCGAGACCGCGTTTCGCGGCATCGAGCCCGCGCCGCGCGTCGACCCGATCGAGGGCAGTCTGATACGCAGCTTCGTCGAGATCGACGGCAAGCGTCATGCACTCGGCCTACCGGCCGCGCTCTTTTCCGGCCTTTCCGCACCGCAGCCGCCCGCTGCCGCCATCAGGCCGGCGAGCGACGGCACGGTGTCGGCCCCAATCCCCGGCACCCTGCAACAATGGCTGGTCGAGGACGGGGCGGAGGTCGCCGAGGGCGGAGCAGTGGCACTCATCGAGGCGATGAAGATGGAAACGCGCATTCTCGCCCCAAAGACGGGCCGTATCCACATCAAGGTTGGAGCTGGCAAGGTGGTCGGCCTCGG
>NZ_JAMYUY010000069.1:0-938 GCF_040323385.1 Mesorhizobium sp. M0045 | reverse complement strand
TCGTCCTTGGTCAGGATGTAGGCTTCGGCAACGAACTTCTTGTGCGGCTTGACGGTGCCGGGCTTGGCCAGGACCTGGCCGCGCTCGACGCCTTCACGGTCGACACCGCGCAGCAGCGCGCCGATGTTGTCGCCCGCCTGCCCCTGGTCGAGCAGCTTGCGGAACATCTCGACGCCCGTGCAGGTCGTCTTGGTGGTCGGGCGGATGCCGACGATCTCCAGCTCCTCGCCGACCTTGACGACGCCGCGCTCGACGCGGCCGGTCACCACCGTGCCACGGCCCGAGATCGAGAACACGTCCTCGATCGGCATCAGGAACGGCTTGTCGAGCGGACGAACCGGCGTCGGGATATAGGCGTCGACCTGAGCCATCAGTTCGCGAATGGCGTCCTCGCCGATCTTCTTGTCGCTGTCTTCAAGGGCGGCAAGCGCCGAACCCTTGACGATCGGAATGTCGTCGCCGGGGAACTCGTTCTTGGTCAAAAGCTCGCGCACCTCGAGCTCGACCAGCTCGAGCAGCTCGGCGTCGTCGACCTGGTCGACCTTGTTCAAAAACACCACGATCGAGGGCACGCCGACCTGGCGGGCCAAAAGGATGTGCTCGCGGGTCTGCGGCATCGGACCGTCGGCGGCCGACACCACCAGGATCGCGCCGTCCATCTGCGCGGCACCGGTGATCATGTTCTTCACATAGTCGGCGTGGCCGGGGCAATCGACATGGGCATAGTGGCGGTTGGCGGTCTCGTATTCGACATGCGCCGTCGAAATGGTGATGCCGCGCGCCTTCTCTTCGGGCGCCGCATCGATCTGGTCATAGCGCTTGTATTCGCCAAAATACTTGGTGATCGCCGCCGTCAGCGACGTCTTGCCATGGTCGACGTGACCAATCGTGCCAATGTTCACATGAGGCTTAGTGCGCTCGAATTTACCTTTTGCCAT
>NZ_JAMYUY010000068.1:0-974 GCF_040323385.1 Mesorhizobium sp. M0045 | reverse complement strand
GCCACTGGAACCCTGTCGGTCAGCCTCTTCCTTTACAGTCTCATATGCTTCGGCGGCGACCTGCTTGGCTTGCTCGACGCCTTCCTCAAAGACTTCCTCGGCACTGTCACGAAGCTTGTCGCGGTATGGGCCGAGTTGCGCGTCTTCCGCGGCTGTGTGAGGCAGCATCACGCCGATGGCGGTGCCCACGGCAAGGCCCACCGCGGCCATTGCCAGAGGTTCGCGCTGGAACAGGTCCTGCGCCGACTGCCGTACCCGCCCCGATATATCGGTGGCCGCCGAGCCGAACTGCCCGACCGTGCTTCCTAACCTTTCTTTGGCGCCGCTCGCAACGTCTGCCACAGCCTCAGTCGCACCGCCTGCCACGGACGCAACCGAACGGGCGGCATCGGAGAGCATGGAGCCGGCGGAACCTTCGCCCTCGGCACCGTACTCATCGCCGCGTGAGTCCTGCCAGGCCCCGCCCAAGCCCCTCTGGTCAGAGAAGTTTCGGGTGCCGTCAGGTTCCCTGCCGGTCGAATAGGCACCAAGTGCTGAACTGTCTACCGACGTGCCCTTGCCTAGCATCAGCCAGGCCAGGCCCGCGCCGACCAATGTAAGCGGCAACGGATTGTCCCTGACCTGAGTCTTAAGATTGCTGAGCATGGCGGATCCCTCGCCGCTGAACATCCCGGTGAATTCGTCGATCAGCTGACCTGGTGTCATCTTGCTCCGGATCGAGTCTGCCGTGTCCGTTATCTTGGCACGGGCAATGTCGGCATCGCGTTCGAGTTCGGCTGCGGATTTGTCGGTCATCTTATCTGGTCCTTGATCACGCGTGCGTCGCGTTTAAGTTGGTCTTGTGTCCGGTCGGGGGTCAACTCTGAGGGAGCCATGCTTGCCTTGCCGGAGCGCAGGAGTATGACGCCCAGTACTGCCACCACGACGCCGACGAGCAGCGAGGACCATCCGGCTCCCAGGCCGGCGCTCGCCAA
>NZ_JAMYUY010000067.1:0-1167 GCF_040323385.1 Mesorhizobium sp. M0045 | reverse complement strand
GCAGGGGAATCGCATATGGCGATTTTGGGGTTGAGTTTAGGCTGAGAAAGGATTCTTTGGAGAGGCAGTTGAGCGAAGGAGCGACTGCCATTTCCTGCCTTGAGAGCTACTTTGGCGCGGTGCCTGATCCACGCGCGCCCAACGCCACGCACCGGCTTGGCGACCTGATCGTGATGATGATCGCGGCAAGCCTGTGTGGTGCCAGCAATGCGACGGAGTTCGCGCTGTTCGCGCAGGAGCGCAAGCAGGCGCTGTCGCGGCTGATCGACTATGACGCAGCTCCCAGCCACGACACCTTCTCGCGGCTGCTGCGCCTGCTCGACCCGGAGGCCTTTGGTCGCGCCTTTGCGGCCTTTGCCGCAGCTTTCGCCCGAGCCAGCCGAGAGACGCCCGAGGTGGTGTCGCTTGACGGCAAGGCTTTGCGGCGGGCCTACGAGAAGGGCTTGGCAGCCAGTCCGCCGTTGACGGTGTCGGCCTTCGCCGCCGAGACCCGGCTGTGCCTGGCGGCAGTCTCGCCGAGCGCTGGTGAGAACGAAGTCGAGGCCGCGCTCAAAGTCGTCGAACTCATTGATCTTACGGGCAGATTGATCACCGCCGACGCGCTCCACTGCCACACCCGCATGGCTGCGGCCATTACCCAAAGAGGTGGCGATTACCTGCTTGCGCTGAAGGGCAACCGTCGTCATTGGCTGCGCCGTGCCAACCTGCAACTGGCCGACGCCACCCCTTCCATTGCCGAGCGGACCGAGACCAGCCACGGCCGCAACGAGTGGCGGCAAGCCGAGATCGTGGCGGCGGCCGAGCCGCTGATGCCCGGCCACCGGGCCTTCATCCGCATCACCAGCCGGCGCGATCAGGCCAGGCCGTTGATGCGCCTGTTCATGGCCTCCACGCTCATGTCGCCGCAGCGGGCGCTCGACCTCACTAGAGCTCATTGGCACATCGAGAACGGCCTGCATTGGATGCTTGATGTCCATCTCGATGAGGATCTCAGCCGTGCCCGCAAGGATAATGCTCCCGCCAACACAGCCCTTCTCAATCGCCTCGCCAGAAACATCCTTCAGACCGCCGATGCTGCCAAAGTCCCCATCAGCCATCGCATCAAGAAATGCGCCTGGAACGACGACTATCTCATCAATGCCATCACTCATATGCGATAGCCCTGCC
>NZ_JAMYUY010000066.1:0-1541 GCF_040323385.1 Mesorhizobium sp. M0045 | reverse complement strand
TTCTCACGAAGACCGTCACTCTGCGATTCAGCGAGATGGTGGCTTTGATACGGTCGGGTCGATAGAAACGAATGTTGCAAACGGTTTCACGATGGCGGCAGTCGGAGACCTTCTCTTGGCGCGGCCGGTGACAAAAGGCCAATATCCCGGCTTGGCCGATGTTTTTGAAACCTTTCATGGTGCGGACGTCACTTTCGGCAATTTGGAGACCAACATCTTGGATGTTCGGTCTAAAGGATGCCCACAGGCTGAGTACGGCGGTGCGTATTGCATCAGCGCTCCCGAGCTTGGACCTGACTTGAAGGCGATGGGCTTCAATATGCTCAGCCGCGCGAATAACCATACCCTTGACTGGGGCGTCGAAGGTATGCGCGAGACGAGCCGGGCGCTTGAGGAGAACGGGATCATCCATGCAGGTGCCGGCGAAAATCTCGCACAGGCGGGCGCTGCTCGCTATTGGGAAACCCCTCGCGGCCGCGTCGCGTTAGTATCATTCACTACAACGTTCGAGCCAATATCTCGTGCCTGCGACCCTGCCGGGGAGGCACCGGCTAGGCCCGGCCTCAATGCTCTTCGCTTGACGAAGAGCGTTGTCGTTCCAGCGGAGATGCTGGAGAGTTTGAGGCGGGTACGCAATGTGTTGCCTGACAGTATGCCCGGCGTGCAGGATCCGAGCCGGGTCGTAGTAGCTGGGGTGGCATTTAAAAGCGGTGACAAGGCCGGCTACAGCTTTGAGCCAAACACGCGCGATGTCGCCCATATTTTACGGAACGTTCGTCAGGGCAAGCAGTTCTCCGACTTCTGCATCGCAACGAACCATGGGCACGAGCCTGGGGAGTGGAGCCTGGAACCACCGGATTACGAACAAGACTTTGCGCGTAAGCTAATCAATGCTGGAGCCGATGCATACATTGTACACGGGCCCCATGTGTTGCGAGGCATAGAGATCTACAAAGGGCGACCTATTTTTTACAGCCTGGGGAATTTCTTCTGTCAGGACCTTCGGACGCCGGTGGGCGCCGACATGTACGAAGCATATGGTAAGGATCCGCGGGTCGATACGGACGCCGAAGTGACGGTCGACGAGGTGGCAAAAGGATACCCGACAGCAGAAGGATTAATTGGTCCTCAATCCGATGCGATCTATTACGAGAGCGTCGTCGCCGTCAGCCGGTTTGAGCAGAACCAGCTTGCTGAATTGAGACTCTATCCAATCGAGCTCCGTCGCACGAACAGGTTTGCCAATCGCGGAGTGCCCCGTTTAGCTCCAGCACCGCTGGGAAAAGAAATTCTGGAGCGGCTGCAGGAGCTCTCCAAGCCATTTGGCACCAAAATCGACATCGAAAATGGCATCGGATTGATCCGACTACAGCCTACCACGGCCTAATGTGGCGCAGCGATAACCGCGTTGACCTTGGCCTCTGACGCCAGGTGATGACGACGGGATGCGACCTGCCGCACTGCATCTAAGAAAAGATGCACCACTTGCATGCTGATTTAGCCGCCCAATCACAGCGGACAAGCGCATCACCTGTGAGAGC
>NZ_JAMYUY010000065.1:0-1716 GCF_040323385.1 Mesorhizobium sp. M0045 | reverse complement strand
CCGATGTCCTCACCAGGATCGTCAATGGCCACCCGAACAGCCAGATCGACGACCTGCTGCCCTGGGCCTACATCCCGGCTCCCGAACTCAGGGCCGTGGCCTGAGAACAGCGCTTACGTGAGAGCAATACTTTTCTCGATTTAACCGCAGCCCCGCTGGTCGCTGTCGCACATGCGCGAGCTTGTGCCGACTGTCAACGTGCGGCGTGGACCGGGCCGGCCTACACTGCTCGATCGCAGAGACAAGACCACCGAAATTGACGCGCTCACCTACGCCGACACGAACGGGCGCGTGCGCCAGGTCGATGAGGCGCTGTACGACACCTTCGTGCGACCGGCATCGCAAGATCCGTCTTGGCGCAAAAGGCTGGAAGCGCACAGTAGTAGCGGCGGCCGAATTGCCGCCGAACCTGGGCAGGCGGTCTCGCCGCTGCGTTCGAATCCGGCGAGCTACTCCATCCAGAGGCGGGATTCGGTGCCGCCCGCTGGAAAGCGTCCTCAATCCGAAGCGGTCCTGCTCGTTTCAATCAGGCGTATGCATCTTCACGACCCGAAGTACAGGCCGTCGTCCACGCGACCCACTCCAGGCCACTGATCTGGCTCCTTGCAGGCCACAAGTGTGTGTCATGCTGGCGCCATTTCAAACTGCACCGCTTTATGACTCATCTGTTTCAGCGGGCGGCGAAGATTGGCGCCAAGCTCACTATTTCATGCCTCATTCTTTAAGGAATAGTGGGCCTATAATTTTAAATCCGAGGTCTTGGATCGACGGCTGAAGCGGCTCGGCGGCGCATCCAAGAAAGGGGTTGATGCAATATGACAAACATCGGAACTCTCCGAGATCTGCAACGCGAGGCAACCGGGTGGCGCCGCTATCTCCATGAAAATCCAGAGCTGGACTATCGGTTGCAGAACACCGCGAGATTCGTGACCGAGAAACTGGCTTCATTCGGTATCAATCACATTGAAACGGGGATCGCTGAAACCGGCATCGTTGCATTGATCCAAGGCGAGAGCGGAGTGGGGCCGACGATCGGATTGAGGGCGGACATGGATGCCCTGCCAATCGTTGAAGCGTCAAACAAGCCCTGGTCGTCGAAAATACCGGGCAACATGCATGCATGCGGCCATGATGGTCACACGGCCATGCTGCTGGGCGCAGCAAAACACCTTGCGGCTAAGCGAAAGTTCAAGGGGGCCGTCGCCTTGATCTTTCAGCCAGCAGAAGAAGTGGAACTACCATCGGGGGGCCAAAGGATGGTCCAGGAAGGGATCATGGACCGTTTCGGCATATCCCAGGTTTTTGGGATGCATATCCAGCCGGGGATGGAAGTCGGAACATTTGGCATCTGCGATGGCCCAATCATGGGGTCGCAGGACGACTTTGATATCATCGTCAAGGGCAAGGGCGGCCATGCGGCAGAGCCGCATCAGACCGTCGATCCCGTTGTTATTGCAGCACAGATCATCCTTGGTCTACAAACCTTGGTCTCGCGTAGGACGGACCCCTTGGAGTCGCTGGTGATTTCCGTCACAAAGTTGAACGCCGCACAGGCCTACAACATCATTCCCGATCACGCTGAAATTTCCGGAACTGTCCGGACCCTGTCATCCAGACTGCAAGACTTCGCTGAACGAGAAGTTCTGACCGCCGCCCAAGGCATTGCGCGCGGATTCGGTGCGGATGTCGAGTTCAAATATCTTCGTTCGGTCCCGG
>NZ_JAMYUY010000064.1:0-1873 GCF_040323385.1 Mesorhizobium sp. M0045 | reverse complement strand
TCGCCCAGACGATCCAAGGCAATGCCGGTGCTAATTACATCAACGGTATGGGTGGCGCCGACACGCTGACAGGCTATGGCGGCAATGACACTTACGTCGTCGACAATGCTGGCGACAGGGTGATTGAAGCGGCCGGCGGCGGCGGCGACAGGGTATTTTCCACGGTGAGCTATGCTCTTTCGGCCGGCTCCCAAGTTGAGCTTCTTGCCACCACAAATCCTTCCGGCACGGGAGCAATCAATCTCACTGGCAACGAGTTTAACCAAGCCATCCAGGGCAACGCCGGCGCGAACATCATCAACGGCGCACGAGGTGCCGACATCTTGACCGGTAACGGAGGCAATGATGCCTTCGTGTTCAACAGCGCTCTTGGAGCCGGTAATATCGACAGGATCACCGACTTCAACAAGCTCCAGGACAAGATCCAGCTCGACGACGCGGTTTTTGCCGGGCTTAAGCTGGGAGGCCTTTCATCCGATGCTTTCTTTGCGGGTGCGGCCGCACATGATAGCTCCGATCATATCATCTACAACAACTCAACCGGAGCACTCTCTTTCGACAGCGACGGGATCGGTGGCGCAGCTCAAATACAGTTCGCCACGCTCTCTCCAGGTCTGTCGCTTGCAGCAGGTTCGTTTCTTGTGATCTGAACGACCCGGAACGGCGGACCTTCTGCTCGAGCCGGTCCGCCGCTCCGTCTTTGTTCAAGCACCGGATTTTTCCAAAGCGGGTGCCCAACCTTCGTCACCAGCGGGTTCGCTAGCAGGGTATCATTGAAGGGTGGCTTGAATCTGCCCGCCACCGAGTTTACTCGGCGCGGTTCGCGGCCGCTTCCGTGTCTTAAACGGACTTAGTGCATCTCAGTGAAAGAGAAGCTCATCGCACCGTGCATGACGACGAAGCAAAACGGCTTCGCGAGTAATCCGGTGTGCACTTTCTCGTCTCTTTACTCTTATTCGATTCTTGTCGGCAACGCACGGTCAGATCCCATCTGAGCCCGGTATCGAGTATCAGATCCCTGGGCCGCTATCAGATCCGCTGCGCAATAGCGGCCATGGCTTCACAAACCGCCCCTTCGCAGATCACGATCGATAAATCGGGACTGCCAATTACTTGAGCGCGAGAGCAGGAACCAGGCACCGCGAACCCGGCAGTCATTCCGCAGTTGTCGCTCGCTTGTAAACGTGGGCCGAACCGCTTTGATGTCGCTTAAGTCTTCCTCATGGGCGAGTGCGGCAGGCGCTCCAACTGGGAACCGCCCCTATTCTCACCTTGAGCGGCTTCCTACATTGACTTGATCTCGATCACGGAGATCTGCCGCCCGCTGAGCGCGCAGATGCCTACGAATTGTCCACAACTAATTGCTTGCGGCAGTGAGACCGCGGAGCGGCTTGGCTCTTGTGGCTAACGTCTGTCTGATTTTCATCTCGTAAGGTAAATTGATAAATCAAAAACAAACAAGAATGTAATTTGCCGTAATTTAAACGTCCTAAGTTGCGAAGCTACAGCTATTTCAAAATAAAGTCGCGATTCCGCCGGGATTGTGACCTAAGAAAAGCGATAAGTTTCTTGTGTACAACCCGTTTTTATGAAAATAAGCCACAATGCATGCAGCATTCCTACAAACGCTCAATGATTTTATCAACGGGTGTCTTTATGTGATTTGGCGCTAATATACACCCTCTAGTAGGTAGGCCTCGGGCGCTATCGAACGAGAAAAAGGATTACTGGATGGCAACTCTGCACTACACCTCGGGTGGTTCCGCCACCGAAATCGCAAACGCTGGCTTCAATCTGGCCGACGTTCAATATGTTAGCCAGGTCAACGCATTGCCGGATGGCATGAAGGGCCTGGTGTATCTGAATGAGCACG
>NZ_JAMYUY010000063.1:0-2405 GCF_040323385.1 Mesorhizobium sp. M0045 | reverse complement strand
GCGTCGCATCAACGACGACAATCAGGAATCGCTGTTTTCCGCCATTTGAAGAGGGGGTGCATAATGAATCAGTCTTCGCGATCGGACGAATGGAGCGCTCGACTGTATTGGAGTCGATCTCGATGCGGCCGTCGTCGAGGAAGCGGGTCAGGCCTTCCCAGCGCGAGAGCGTGTAGCGGATTGCCTCGGCGAGCTTGGTCTTCTGGCTAATCAGGCCGAGCTTTTCGCGCAGCCAAGGTTCGAGATCGGCAATGATAGCGCGGCTATTTTCCTGACGCATCGCGCGACGTTCGTCAGCCGACCGGCCGCGGATGACGTCTTCGATCTTGTAGAGCTCGGCGATCCGTCTCAGCGCCTCGCTGGCAATCGGCGCGGGACCGGCTGCCGCCAGTTCATAGAAGCGCCGGCGCACGTGTGCCCAGCAGAAGGCGAGCGTCACGCCGCTTTTCTCGGCCAGCACGCGATAGCCGCCATAGCCGTCGACCTGAAGGATTCCGGTGAAGCCTGCGAGATGAGCGATCGGACGCTCGGCCTTTCGGTCCGGCGCATAGACATAGGCGACGCCCGGCGGGTCGCTTCCATTCCATGGGCGGTCATCGCGGGCATAGGCCCACAGCTGCCCAGTCTTCGTCTTGCCGCGGCCCGGATCGAGCACCGGCGCCGTGGTTTCGTCAGCAAAGAGCTTCGGTGAAGTCTTCAGCTTGCCAAGCAGCCGCTCATGCACCGGACGAAGGTGCCAGGCGGCGCGGCCGACCCAGTCGGCGAGCGTGGACCGGTCGAGATTGATGCCCTGCCGGGCATAGATCTGCGCCTGACGATAGAGCGGCAGGTGGTCAGCATATTTGGACACCAGCACCTGAGCGACCGTCGCCTCGGTTGGCAAACCGCTCTCGATCAGCCGGGCGGGCGCCGGAGCCTGAACGACCACATCCTCGCAGGCGCGGCAGGCATATTTGGGCCGGCGCACGACGATCACACGCAGCTGCGCCGGAACGATGTCGAGCCGCTCGCTCACGTCCTCACCGATCCGATGCAAGCCATTGCGGCAGCCCGGACAGGCATGGTCCTCGATGTCGACGACCATTTCCACCCGCGGCAGATGGGGTGGCAACGCGCCGCGGTTCGTCCGGCGCTTCCTGGCGCGCTCCAGACGCTCTGCGGGAGATGCTTGTTCATTCTCTTCCTCGTCGGCGGCCTCGATCTGCTCGGCCTCTTCGAGCCCCAGCAGCAACTGATCCTCGGGAAGCGTCTCAGCTCTTCCGCCGAAGCGGTGACGCTGCAATTCCTTGATGATCTGGATTAGGCGGGCGTTCTCGACGTCGCGCGCCAGGACCATCGCCTTCAGCGCGTCCGGATCGTCGGGAAGCTGGTCAGCCGCCATCGCCATGACCGGATCAGACCATATTCGCCGACATCCCGCGACAGCGGAATCCAGGCTGATTCACTTCGTCGCGGGTCAGCCCGCCTGAACCGGAACGCGGGTCCTGCGCGCCTCGTGGACCCGCCGCCAGTCGAGACCTTCGAGCAGCGCCGACAACTGCGCGGCCGTCAGCCGCATCATGCCGTCATGCACTTTCGGCCAGCGGAACTCGCCGTCCTCCAGACGTTTGGCGTAAAGGCAGACGCCGGTGCCATCCCAGAAGATCAGCTTGATCCGATCCGTCCGCTTCGCCCGGAAGACATAGACCGCGCCGCTGAACGGATCGGCGCCCATCGTCTCGCGCACAAGCGCCGCGAGGCCCTCCGCACCCTTGCGGAAGTCCACCGGCTTCGTCGCCACCATGACCTTGACCGCACCCGTCGGCCCGATCACGTCGTCGCCTTCAGCGCTCGGATTACAGCGGCCACCGTCCTGGTGTCGGCGCCACGGCCGACCCGCATAGCGACGCCGTCTATCTCCAGCTCGATCACACCGTCTCGGGCGGCTTTCTGCTTCCGCCGCCGCCTTGCCGCCGGTTCAGGCCTCGGCGCTGCAATCACCGCCGGAACAAACAACGATTCCGGTGCCGGCGCTTCCGCCAACGGCTGACGAGCGGCCCGACGCCAGGCGAACAGCTGCTGCGGGGACAAAGCGTATCGCCGCGCCACCGCGCTCACGGTCGCGCCGGCTTCGTAGCTTTCCGCCACGATCCGCGCCTTCTCCTCCGGCAGCCATTCGCGCCGCCGACCGGAGCCCGTGAACACCTCGAACCGGCGCGCGGGCTCGTGATCGCTGGATTTAAGCGTAAGCTCTGAAATCGTCATGTGTCGAAGCCCTCAAAGGCTCCGAACATCGTCCTTCACGCCGATCACCGAAAGGTGCCGTCGGGACATCGCTTACGCTCTCACAGGTGATGCGCTTGTCCGCTGTGATTGGGCGGCTAAATCAGCATGCAAGTGGTGCATCTTTTCTTAGATGCAGTGCG
>NZ_JAMYUY010000062.1:0-2542 GCF_040323385.1 Mesorhizobium sp. M0045 | reverse complement strand
GTAAGCGCTACGCCGCTCCCCTCGTGCGGGGCATGAGGTGAATGTGCGAAGAATCCTCCCGATCGCGAGAGACGGAGGGCCTACGTGGGAGCAGACGGCAAAATGGACGTCCATTCGGACGTCCCAACAGCTGGCTACGCAGGCCGGCTCGAGGTTCTGGACGGTCCAACGGGACGGCGGGTTCGCTCGGAGGCCGAGAGAGCCCGGATTGCGGCCGAGAGCCTGATGCCGGGGGTGCAGGTGGCGGCGGTCGCGCGCAAGCATGGCGCGACCCGCTGGCAGGTCTACGATTGGCGGCGTCGCCTTCGTCAGGGACAACTGGCACTGCCGGAAAGCATGGCGCCGATGTTCGCGCAGTTGATGGTGGACGAAACATCGGCGCCTCAGCGGAGGATGAGGCCATCGAAATCGACGCCGGCGAAGGTGGAAATCGTGATCGACGACATGGTGATCCGAACGGCGGTTGACGTGGAGCAGCTGTCGCAGGTGATCCGAGCGGTTCGGGCCTCGCGATGATTGCACCGGGCAACGATCTGAAGATCTACGTGGCGACCCGGCCGGTTGACTTCCGGCGCGGCATGGACGGATTGGCATTGGCTGTGCAGGAGATGCTAGGCCTCGACCCGTTCTGTGGGGCAGCCTTCGTCTTCCGGGCCAAAAGGGCTGACAGGATCAAGATTTTGGTGTGGGATCGCACCGGCCTTGTGCTCGTTCACAAGCGGCTCGAGGGCTCGAAGTTCGTCTGGCCGCAGGTTCGCGACGGCGTGATGCGCATGTCGCCGGCGATGTTCGCGGCCTTGTTCGAAGGGCTGGATTGGAGACTGGTTCGCCCCGAGCGGGCACGGCGTCCGCAGCTGGCCGGATGAGTGTGGCACAGTGACTCAGGTGCCTTGTCTCCAATGGCGTTATCGGCACTCATGTGCTTGATTTAGTGCATGAATCTGACGGTTCTCCAGGAAGAGAACGAGCGTTTGAAGGCGCTCTTGGCCCAGACGCAAGCGACCCTGGCCGAGCACCAGGCTGCCTTAGCTGCATCCGAGGAGGCGCGCCGCCGGCTGGAGAGCGTCGTCAGCCAGCTCAATCACGAGAAGTTCGGCGCCAAGTCCGAGAAGCTGCATCCCGATCAATACCACCTGCCACTCGAAGACGTGGAGATCGCGCAGGGCGTGCTCGATGCCGCGCAGGAAAAGGCGCAGCGGGTCATCCAGGGGCGTTCGGACGGCGCCTCCGGTTCACGCCAGCGCAATCGTGGCCACTTGCCTGCCCATCTGCCGCGAGTGGAACGGATCATCGAGCCCAAGAGCACGCTGTGCCCCTGCGGCTGCGGCGAGATGGCTAGGATCGGCGAAGATGTCAGCGAACGGCTCGACGCAATCCCGGCGCAGTTGCGCGTGCTGGTCACGCGCCGCCCGAAATACGCTTGCCGGCGCTGCTCGAGCGCGGTCGTGCAGGCGCATGCGCCCGAGCATATCGTGCCCGGCGGCCTGCCGACCGAGGCGTTGATCGCCCAGGTCATCGTTGCCAAGTTCGGTGATCACTTGCCGTTCTACCGGCAGGCCGAGATCTACGCCCGCCAGGGCATCCAGCTGGACCGGGCGACACTGGGCAACTGGGCAGGCCGGGCCTGCTTCCATCTCAAGCCCATAGCCGACCACATGCGCGGGCATCTGGCTGCGGCAGAGCGCCTGTTCATGGACGAGACCACCGCGCCGGTACTCGATCCCGGACGCGGGAAGGTCAAGAAGGGCTTCTTCTGGGCAATCGCCTCGGATGACCGTAGTCACCGTGGCCAAGGCCCGCCCATCGTGCTGTTCCACTATGCGCCCGGGCGCGGCGGCGAGCATGCCGAACGCTTCCTTCAAGGCTTCGGCGGGCAGTTCCTGCAGGTTGACGCCTATGAGGGGTATGACCGGCTGACACGCCTGGAGCGGCCACAAGGACCATGGCTGCTCGTCCATTGCTGGAGCCACCTGCGCCGACGTTTTGTGAAGCTGGCGCGCAACACCAAGTCCCCGATCGCCGAAGCCGCCGTGCGCCAGATCGCCACGCTCTACGCCGTCGAGGCGACGGTGCGCGGCATGACGCCACAAGCTCGGCTCGCCGCCCGACAGCAGTACTCCACCCCGATCATCGCCGCCCTGAAACCATGGTTCGAGAAGCAGCTGTCGATGATCTCCTCCGGCTCCAGGCTGGCCGAAGACATCCGCTATGGGCTCGCCCACTGGGAGGGGCTCACCCGCTTCCTCGGCGACGGCCGGCTCGAACTTGACACCAACCCCGTCGAAAACGCCATCCGGCCCGTATGCTTGACCAGAAAAAATGCCCTGTTTGCGGGCCACGAGGTCGGGGCTGAAAATTGGGCGCTGCTCTCATCCATCGTGGCCACTTGCAAGCTCAACGACGTCAACCCCGTCGCCTACCTCGCCGAAACCCTCGACGCCATCATCAACGGCCATCCGCAGAGCCAGATCGAGGAACTCATGCCCTGGCGATTCCGAAAAGCGTCAAGCCCAAATCCGTAGGGGATCAGCGACGCGCTTAC
>NZ_JAMYUY010000061.1:0-2587 GCF_040323385.1 Mesorhizobium sp. M0045 | reverse complement strand
GCAATCTCGGGGTCATTCTGCCCATGTTGGGCAGGAGGTCGAAGTCCATTATCGTTGGCATCCGTATTTCGGACGCCGGCTTCGCTGCGAGAACAGCGAAGAACGCGCGAACGGTCGGATCATTCATCTCGTCGTCGTGCCGGGGCATGTCATTACCGCTCCCGCCTGGATGGTCGATCCGGTGGCTTGCGCGACAATGGACCTGGGCTCCCCGCGCGTATCGCTTGCCGCGCTGCTTGAGCTTCACAAGCTCTTGATCGAACGCCGTTTCCGGCGAGGCTCTCCGGATGGTTTCACCATCGCGGAGGCGCAACATGAGAACCCTGCCACCCCCGACACGATCTCTCGTGGTCGTTCGCCAACTCAGCTTGCCGCTCGACTCGCAGAAGCTGAACGGGCTGAGTTCAGCGCAACGGACCATAGTGATCGCCCGGCTCGCCAACGTACTGATGGCCGCCGCCGGCGTGGCAACGGAGGAGGAGAGCTGCGATGACGAGCGGTAATCTGATTCCGACAGCCGTCCTCAAGCGCAAGGCCGTCGTCTATGTGCGTCAGTCCACTCAGGCGCAGGTCCAGCTCAACCTTGAGAGCCAGCGTCGGCAATATGAGCTTGTCGACGTCGCGCGGCGCTGGGGATTCCGCAAAGTAGAGGTGATCGACGAGGATCTGGGACGAACCGCAAGCGGGGCCGTGGAGCGGCCCGGTTTCGAGCGCCTGGTCGACGATCTGTGCACCGGCCAGGTCGGCGCCGTGCTTTGCCTGGAAGCTTCCCGTCTGTCGCGCAACGGGCCGGACTGGCATCGGCTGCTCGAGTTGTGCGGCGAAGTCGATGCACGCGTGATCGATCTGGACGGGATTTACGATCCAGGATTGCCGAACGATCGACTGCTGCTCGGCATGAAGGGCAGCATCAGCGAGTTCGAGCTCGGCGTGCTGCGTGCCCGCATGTACGAGGCCGCCCGCGCCAAGGCGCAGCGCGGCGAACTGCGCATCTCCGTGCCCTTCGGCTATGTCTGGCACCGCGATTACGGTCTCGGGTTCGATCCCGACATGCGCCTGCAGGAGACTATTCGCCTGATCTTCGCGCGTTTCCGCGAACTCGGCAGTGCGCGGCAAGTGTTGATCTCGATGATCGACGACGGCGTGCATTTTCCCAGACCCTCGGACGGCAAGAAGATGGTGTCCTTTGACTGGGTGCCTGTCCGCTATCGCAACGTGATCTCGATCCTGAAGAACCCGTTCTACGCCGGCGCCTATGTCTATGGTAAGAGCGAGAAGCGCACTGAGATCGTCGATGGCCGCGTTCGCAAGAGCTATGGCCATTACAAGCCGGCCAGCGAGTGGGCGGTGGTGCTCAAGGACCATCACGAAGGTTATATCGGATGGAGCGAGTACGAACGGAACCAGGAACTGCTCGCCGCCAACGCCTATGGCAAAGCCGGCGGCGTCAAGTCGGGCCGCGGCGGTCGCGCGCTGCTCCCGGGTCTCATCTCCTGTGGTCGATGCGGGCGAAGGCTGGTTGTCATGTATGCCGGACGTGGCCAAGGTTATCCGGTATATCGCTGCGAGCGTGGCAACCTCATGATGGCGCAGGCGCGATGCATGTCGTTCAACGGCTTTCGCACCGACGCGGCGGTGACACGCGAAGCGCTGGAGGCGGTTGCGCCGATGGCGATCGAAGCGGCGTTGGAGGCTGAACGGATGCAGCTGGAGAGCGAAGCCAAGCGGCGTCAGATGATCGAGATGGACCTGCAGCAGGCGCGCTATGAGGCGTCGCTTGCCGAGCGCCGTTATGCCGCCTGCGACCCCGAGAACCGGCTCACTGCGGCCCAGCTCGAGAAGAGCTGGGAAGCCACGCTCAGGCGCGTGGAGACCTGCGAGGCCAGGCTGAGCGAGGTGCGGGGCGTGGCGCCTGTCGATGCGGTTCCGGACTTCACGGGTCTCGCCAAGGATCTTGAAGCCGCCTGGAACGCGCCGGGCGTCGACATGCGCTGTCGCCAGCAGCTCCTGCGCGCGCTCATCAAGGATATCGTGGCGGACGTCGATGACGCTGCGCGCGACGTGATCCTGACCATTCACTGGCATGGAGGCCAGCACTCGCAGGTGCGGGTTCGCAAGCCCAAATCCGGCGAGCATGGCCAGCGTACACCTGAAGAAGCCCTGGCGATCATGCGATCCATGGCAACGCGGTGGTCGGATGCCGAAATCGCGGCCACGCTTAACCGCATGGGCATGCAGACCGGTCAGGGAAAGACCTGGACTGCTCGGCGCGTCCAATCGCTACGCACAGTGCACAAGATCAGCGGCTATCGCTCTTCCGACAAGAATGGCGAATGGCTCACCATGTCGGACGCGGCCGCTAGGCTCCGTGTGTCGCACGTCAAGATCCGCCGTTTCATCAGGGACGGCATATTGCCCGCCGAACAGGTCATGCGCGGTGCGCCCTACCAGATCCGCGCCAGTGACCTTGAAGATGAACGGATCCAAGCCGATTTGGCGCGCAATACTCCGCGTCGCATCAACGACGACAATCAGGAATCGCTGTTTTCCGCCATTTGAAGAGGGGGTGCATAATGAATCAGTCTTC
>NZ_JAMYUY010000060.1:0-2624 GCF_040323385.1 Mesorhizobium sp. M0045 | reverse complement strand
TGCGTATTCCGACGAAGCCGGCCATCGATTCCGATTTGAAGCCGGCCAGTCATTCCGATTTCATTCCGGCCGGTGTTCCGATTTGAAGCCGGCCATTTTTCGGACTGATCCTGGGTCTCGTTGATGTTTGGATTGGGTTTCGTTTCAGGTCAAGCTTGCGCTGTTTCGGTCGCTCTTGGCGAGCGCTGTTTTCGCATGCTTTCACCGGTGAGATCGATGCGATAGGCGTTGTGAACGAGGCGGTCGAGGATGGCATCGGCCAGAGTTGGGTTTGCAATGATCTCGTACCAGTGATCCAGTGGCAGCTGACTGGTGACGATTGTCGATCGGCGTTCGTAGCGGTCTTCAATGATCTCAAGCACATCACGCCGCTGGTCATCATTGAGTTTTTCCGGTCCCCAGTCATCGAGAATGAGAAGGTCGGTTTTGGCGAGTTGCTTGAGGATCCGGCCATAACGTCCGTCGCCTCTCGCGAGGGCAAGTGTTGCAAACAGCCGGGGAACGCGGTGATAGGCGACGGAGAAATCCTCTCGGCAAGCTTTGTGGCCTAGCGCACAGGCCAGCCAGCTCTTGCCGACGCCCGCCGGCCCGGTGATGAGAAGACTGTGATGCTTGCGAATCCAGTCGCAGCCGGCGAGCGCCATGAACAGATTGCGGTCAAGACCGCGTGCGGCACGAAAGTCGGCATTCTCGATCTGTGCGTCATGGCGAAGCTTTGCAGCTCTGGCGCGGGCTTCGAAACGCTTCTGGCGGCGCATGGTAGCCTCGCGCTCGAGCAGCATGGCAAGCCATTCGCCATGCTCGAGGCCGCGTGCTTCGGATTGTGCGTCGAGTTCCTGGAAGGCGGTGGCCATGCCATGAAGGCCGAGTTCGCGCAGCATGTCGATGGTCGGATGGATAAGCATTGGTGTGTCTCCTCAATGAAAGTAATCAGGGCCACGCAGATTGGCGTGATCGACGATGGCGGTCGGTTCGGTGGAATGCCTTGCGGCCTTGTGATTGGCGATGAGCGAGGCGATGCTCTTGCAGTTCAGCCCACCGATCTCGACAGCGCGGGCTGACACGGCTTCGGCGCGATCGCGTGTGACATCGCGAAACAGGCGCAGGACACCCAGGCATGTTCGAAAGCCTTGTTCAGGATGTGGGCGGCTGGCGAGGATTGCGACAACCAAGCCTTCCGTCTCGGGGCCGACGGATGCGGCCCAGCGACGGAAACGATCCGGCGTCCACTCGGCATATCGCCGGTGGGAGCTGGGCATATGATCCGGATCAGTCCCATGACGAGGGCCGCCATAGCGGCGCTGATGGACGGCAATGCGCTTGCCGCGGTGGAAGATCTCGATGGTGCGTGCCGTTGCTCTCAGATCGACTTGCTGGCGAATGAGGCTGTGCGGTACGGAATAAAAGAAGGTCTTGAACTCGACATGGTAATCCGTCGAGACGCGGGCCAAACGCCACTCGGCGAATTCGTAGTCTTTGCTCGGAAGGCTTGCGAGCGCAGCACGCTCGACGCTCTCAAACAGTTGCCGGCGACTGACGCCCAGCCGACGCATGACGTGATCATTGATGCGATCGAGTGCCTGGCGAATGGCGGCATTGGCCTCGGCCAGCGAGAAGAAGGTCTGGTTGCGCAGCCGCCCCAGAATGCATGACTGGGCGAAACGCACGCCGTTCTCGACTTTCGATTTGTCCTTCGGCCGTCGCGGCCGTGCCGGAAGAACGCCGACGCCATAATGGGATGCCATCATGCCGTAGCTGCGATTGATCTCGGGATCGTAGAAGCTGGCGCGGCTGACGCCCGACTTCAGATTGTCGGGGACGATCAGTCGGGGAACGCCATCAAAAAAACGAAACATCCTGACGTGTGAACCAATCCAATCAGGCAGTGTCTGGGTCCAGGTTGCTTCGGCATAGGTGAAGCTGGACGCTCCCAAGACCGCCACAAAGATCTCCGCCTCACGGATCTCGCCGGTGTCTCGATCAACGATCGGGATCCTCTTGCCGGAATAGTCGACGAAGACCTTGTCGCCGGCGGCGTGTTCCTGGCGCATCGTCGGGGAAAGCCGCTGTTCGAAGCTGCGAAAGAGCTCGCAGAACCGGCTGTAGCCATATCCGTCGGGATGACTTCCTCGATACTCCTCCCACAAGATGAGGAGCGTGACGCCCGGCTTCTTGAGCTCGACGGCAAGATGGGCCCAGTTCGGCTCTGTGCGCCGCCGCGTGCCCTGTTTGACGCCATTGCGAGCGAAGAGTTTGCTCTCAAGCGCGTCATCGGTCAGCTCGCCTGGCAGGGGCCAGCTCAACCCCATTGTCGCTGCGCGCCGCAGATTATCCTGCACCGTACTGCGTGCTATTCCCAGCACGACCGCAATCTCGCGGGAACTGGTCCCGCTTCCGGCAAGCCGAAGCATTTGTCTCAACTGTCTCATGGTCAGCCTTCTCTTTGCCGGCATCAAAATGTCCCCGTTCATCGCGAGGCAATTGATGCCAAAGTTGCTGACCCAGGAGGTAATCTTCAGTGCCGAAAACTGGCCGGTCTTTGGTTGGAATGGTGGCCGGCTTCATACCGGAATGGTGGCCGGTGTTTGATCGGAATGGCGGCCGGCTTCACGTCGGAATCCGCA
>NZ_JAMYUY010000059.1:0-2830 GCF_040323385.1 Mesorhizobium sp. M0045 | reverse complement strand
CAGCGGTGGCCAAGCTGCCCGTCCGGGTCCGCCATCGCGCAGCGGGTTGAGCAGCTTCTCGAAGCGATACCACTTCACCAGACCCAACAATCGATCAAGCGGTGAAGAACCGCCAGCCAACTTGCCGCCCAGAAAAGCCTCCGCCAAGCTCAACTGGCCCATCTGCTTCACTGCCATCGCGATTCCCTCCGACCTTCGTCTAAGAGAATCACAATCAGCGAATTACGCAACAGGCCCCCCGTGGGGAGATGTCCGGCAGGACAGAGAGGGGCGCCGTCCCGCCAACCTCAGGCCGGAAACACAAAACCCGCCACAGCGGGCGGGTCGTTGGAGCCATTTAGCACCATACCCAAATTAGTAGCATAGCTGCCGGCACAAAGCAAGAACAAAATACGTTGCATCGGCAAAAACGCGAATTCCGCACGCCCGTCGCCTTGTCCCTCCTCAAGCGAGCGTGCTCAACCAATTGCAGGATCGCGTTCCTTCGCTCCCCTTTGTCCCACCAACCTCAGGCAGATTACAGCCTCACGCGAATTCCATGATCACCGCATCGACGGCAAGGCTGTCGCCGGGCTTGGCGTTGAGCTTCGAGACGATGAGGTCGCGCTCGGCGCGCAGCACGTTCTCCATCTTCATCGCTTCGACCACGGCAAGCGTCTCGCCGGCCTTGACCTCCTGCCCCTCGGCAACGGCGATCGACACGACGAGGCCGGGCATCGGGCAAAGCAGCATCTTCGAGGTATCCGGCGCCACTTTTTCTGGCATCAGCCTTTCGAGCTCGGCAGTGCGCGGCAGCATGGCGCGGGCTGTCACCGAGATGCCTTTCCAGGCGATGCGGAACCCGTTCAGCACCGGCCTGACCTGCGCCGCGACCTTGCGGCCGCCGACCGTGCCGCGCCAGATGAGATCGCCCGGCCGCCAGTCGGATGCCACAGTCAGTGCCTTGCCGCCGTCGATTGTGAGATCAAGCTCCATCGGAATGGAAATCATCCCTTCGACGATGGCAACCGAAAGATAATCCCGGCCGATCTTCACCACCCAATCGCGTTTCAACGCGCCGGAATGCGGCGCCAGCCGCCCGCCCAGCCGGTCGAGCCGGTCGCGGCGCAGCAGTTCCACCGCGGTTGCGATCGCGGCCAGCACCGCTTTCTCCTCGGCGTCTGGCACAATCGGCGCGAAGCCGTCGGGATACTCCTCGGCGATGAACCCGGTCGATATCTGACCTTCCCGCCAGCGCGGATGCTGCATCAGCGCCGCCAGGAACGGTATGTTGTGCTCGATGCCGTCGACGACGAAACTGTCCAGCGCTTCCGACATCGCGTCTATCGCCGCCAGCCGTGTCGGCGCCCAGGTGCACAGCTTGGCGACCATCGGGTCATAGAACATCGAGATTTCCGAGCCTTCGGTGACGCCGGTATCGTTGCGGATAACGATGTCGCCGAACTTTCCTTCCTCCGGCGGCCGATACTTTGTCAGCCTGCCGATCGACGGCAGAAAGTTGCGATACGGATCTTCGGCATAGAGGCGGCTTTCCACCGCCCAGCCGTTCAGCTTGACGTCGCTCTGCTTGATGGCGAGCTTTTCGCCGGCCGCCACGCGGATCATCTGCTCGACCAGGTCGATGCCGGTGATGAGCTCCGTCACCGGATGCTCGACCTGCAGCCGCGTGTTCATTTCCAGGAAATAGAAGTTCTTGTCGCTGTCGACGATGAACTCGACCGTGCCGGCGCTCTGGTAGTCGACGGCCTTGGCCAGCGCCACCGACTGCTCGCCCATGGCTTTGCGGGTCTTGGCGTCGAGGAACGGCGACGGCGCCTCCTCCACGACCTTCTGGTTGCGGCGCTGGATCGAGCATTCGCGCTCGCCGAGATAGAGCGTGTTGCCATGCGCGTCGGCGAGCACCTGGATTTCGATATGGCGCGGATCGACGATGAACTTTTCGATGAAGACGCGGTCATCGCCGAACGAGCTTTTGGCCTCCGACCGCGCCCGGTCGAAGCCGTCGCGCACCTCTGCCTTGCTCCAGGCGATGCGCATGCCCTTGCCACCGCCGCCGGCCGAAGCCTTGATCATCACGGGATAGCCGATTTCGCCGGCTATTCTTTCGGCATGGGCGGCGTTCTCGACGACGCCGAGCCAGCCGGGCACCGTCGACACCTTGGCCGTATTGGCGAACTTCTTCGATTCGATCTTGTCGCCCATCGCCTTGATGGCCTTGGGCTTCGGGCCAATAAAGACGACGCCTTCCTGCTCCAACGCTTCGCAGAAGGATGCCCGCTCGGACAGGAAACCGTAGCCGGGATGCACGGCCTCTGCTCCTGTGGCCTTGCAGGCGGCGATGATCTTTTCCGCGACCAGATAACTTTGCGCGGCCGGCGAAGGCCCGATATGCACCGCCTCGTCGGCCATTTCGACATGCACGGCGTCGCGGTCGGCATCGGAATAGACCGCGACGGTGACGATGCCCATCTTGCGCGCCGTCTTGATCACGCGGCAGGCGATCTCGCCACGGTTGGCGACCAGGATCTTTGTGAACATGCAGGCCTCGTCCCTCGGCTGCCCTTTTTTACGGGCTTCCCGTTTTTATGGGCTTCAGAAGGGCGGTCAAGGCAAAGTCGGAGCCTATCCCGCATGCAGATCGGCGGGCGCTGACGAAAATCCGGGGTCGGAACGTCGCTTCGTGCATAGCGCGAAGCTGAATGGTAAGTTAAATCTAACTTGGATTGCAGACTGTCTTGGGAGGATTGCCTGATGAAAACGCGCGCCGCTGTTGCCGTCGCCGCCGGAAAGCCGCTGGAGATCATGGAGGTCGACCTCGAGGGTCCTCGCG
>NZ_JAMYUY010000058.1:0-3086 GCF_040323385.1 Mesorhizobium sp. M0045 | reverse complement strand
ACCGTTTGCAACATTCGTTTCTATCGACCCGACCGTATCAAAGCCACCATCTCGCTGAATCGCAGAGTGACGGTCTTCGTGAGAAATATCATTCATAGTTTTCCCATGGGCTAACTTGAAACCGAAATCCGTTCTACTTTATCGATTCGCCATTCCCGCGTCCGAGACGATCTACACGATGGCAAGGCCCCGCTAGTCCTCACACGACACGAGGATCACAGCGCCGGCGTGCGCCATGCGCTCTAGGCGGAGCACGCAATTCCGAGCTTGCTCGTCGTGCCGGCTATGCGCAGAGCATCCTGCCCAGTGCCGACATCTGCAGCATAGTGATCAGATCGTTGCCCGCACTGGACGCCACCGAGCACGACGAGAAGCGACCACCCACCGCCTTCGGCGCGACATGCAGGCGCTGGCTGTGCATGCTCCGGCTTCGAACACGCTTTAGCTCATTGTGAGTCAGCCACCACTTGCTGCCAAACGAGTAGCCGGGCTGCGGTATGTCAGGCCTTGGCGGGTCAACGCCCTTTTGCCAAACGCATCCAAAGCCGACTGCACGGCCCTTTCGTCGAGCTCGCCGCAAGCTGTACCCCATCTGGATGGCCAAAGCCGCTGCTGGAGGATTGACAGCGGCACCCGCGACGAACGCGGCAAAGCTTTAATTGGAGGGACACACTCAGCAGTGCCGCATCAATCGCATCGATTTGGATCATTGGAGCGAGCTTCATCTGGCTAGCCTCGGCCGAAGAACGCTATCGTCGCAACGGATCCTCCACCGTGTCCAACGCAATTGGCTTGCCACAGACAACGTTGTGCGAACGCGAGAGGAAAACCATGTGTTTGCCGCCGCAACTGCAGAATACTTGAGCCTCGGGGTGTCAGGTTCTGAACACAGATGTCTTCAACTGAACACCGAACACCGGCAACACGGAGGCGAATGACGACGCTCGCCAGCCGGAGATCGTGAATGCGGGGTCCGGTCAGCCGGGTTTCCCGCGCAGGCCGATCGATCGCGCGAGCTGGAACTCCCGTGGTGGAAACGAACAGCGCGCTGTTCAAGGTCCGAACCGGCGACACGCCAGCAACTCGGATCTCCTCCCGTGTTGTGGGGTACAGCGGCGGCAAAGCGGTTCTTGTGGAACTTGGTTTGCCGAATGATCAAGCGGAACAGGCATTGCGGCGAGGTGATGTCTGAAGGAAGCGTCGAGGACATCAAGCACCCGTGGCTGGAGCCTATCAGGGGACGAGACGGGCGAGTACGCCCCGCCTAGTCCGCCCCCATGAGCTATCATTGATTGGCCCGGCTCGGGACCTTTAGGGCGTTACCGCTGGGAGAACCCTCCCGAACCGCGAACGTCATAGTTCCGTCTTCATTGATCCTACTATCGTAGAACATACGGTCACGGACAGAATTGTCCCGGTCGAACGTCAGCACTCGCGGTTTGATCTCGGCGATCTGATGCCCCTCGATATATATGGAGGAGCAAACAATTATCTCATCTCCGACCTGACAGGTACGAGCTGCGGCTCCGTTCAGCACACAGCAACGAGAACCCCTCTCGCCGTAAATGACGTACGTGCTGATACGCGCGCCTGAGGTCTTATTCCAAATCTCAACGAACTCCAGCGGAAGGATACCCGCCTCATCGCAGTGATCTGGATCCAGAGTTATTGAGCCGTGGTAGTTCAGATCCGCGTCGGTCACAATGATGCCATGAAGCTTGGCGGCAACGACTTTTCTCATCTACAGGTTTCCTCTTTCGGCTATGGGTCGCTGCGTCGACCAGCGACTGGAGTGTCTCAGTTCCAGGTACGGGATGGATCGATATTGTGTAATAGATCGAAGGCTGCTTTCAACACGGACCGGTAATCACGATGGAGATCGCAGCCATAGTACGCCAGCAGGCGAAGTCGGTCAGGCGCAGGTTGGCCGGTTATGAGACGGAGGCATTGATGGTCAACCGATTCCCTCTTCCGGTAGGATAAGATCCGACGCAGACCTGACATGTTCCATTCCTTCGATTGCGATTTCAGCGACGACATGAATGCAAGTCGGCACCTTCCGCCGCCTCGCGACCAACACCGCAAACCTCGTGCCAATTATGTTCAGCGAGCTAAGGAAAAACTATCTGGCTGCTTTTCAGCTATTTTGCCTGAGGCCAAACAAGAGATTTGGTTCACAGGCCTGTATCGCTCACCCAACAAAACGACAGGAGGGTGTCTCAGATGGTGCCGTTTCGAGACGCTGTAGATTGACTTCGGAGACGGGGGAGAAGTGACGGTGTCAGGGCAAGCGGAGGCAATTCGACCGGGGGCCCGCTACCTCGACGGTGGTCTATTCATCTTGTGAATCGCTCCCGTCAGCCGTTGGTCAGGGACCCGTGGTTCCTTGCCGATTGCGTCGAACATGTCAGCGCCTATCGGCGTCCGGAGATACGGTTACGCTCAATCTCCGGGCTCGTGCCCGTAGTAGTTACGATGCAGAAGTCGGAAGACTGCTCGCCCCGACGAGCGTCTAGCAGGATATCGACGACGTCGCGCGGGTCAGCCTCAAAGCTGTACCCGACCTGTTGCCCGCCTTGTAATATGCACCGCAGTACTCAGCCTGAGGCCATCTTTGGTTCCAAGTTGCCGAAAGTGACGTCGCCTCACGAAAATCCTGAGGATGACGGACTTCCGTGACGGGCCGCCAACTGCCGCCATCGTAAAGCCGGTGCTCAAACGTTGGTTGCAATTGAACGACCGTATCAAAACTACCTTCGTGCTGCTTCTGGGTAAGCGCTGTTCTCAGGCCACGGCCCTGGTTTCGGGCGCACAGATGTAGGCCCAGGGCAGCAGGTCGTCGATCAGGCTGTTGGGGTGGCCATTGACGATCCTGGTGAGGACGTTGGCGAGGTAGCCGAGCGGCTCGACGTTGTTCAGCTTGCAGGTTTCGATCAGCGAAGCGATCACCGCCCAATGCTCCGCGCCGCCGTCAGAGCCCGCGAAGAGAGCGTTCTTTCGGTTGAGCGCAATCTCGGGGTCATTCTGCCCATGTTGGGCAGGAGGTCGAAGTCCATTATCGTTGGCATCCGTATTTCGGACGCCGG
>NZ_JAMYUY010000057.1:0-3828 GCF_040323385.1 Mesorhizobium sp. M0045 | reverse complement strand
GCAGAGCCAGATCGAGGAACTCATGCCCTGGCGATTCCGAAAAGCGTCAAGCCCAAATCCGTAGGGGATCAGCGACGCGCTTACGGATGATGTCGTCCGTCCACTGGCGCTGAATGATGGACTCGCAGTCTGGTCTGACGGATTCGAGCTTCGGATCGGTAACAGCCTCAGGCGGATCGATCAGGGATTAGCGAACAGCCATTTCGGCGTGGTCGCTTTGTCAGAGCCGTTCGAAAGGCTGGACGAACTACGAACTCGACGGAATCGCCGCTCGGTCTGTCAAACGGGAGCAACAGCTTCTACCCACCTGGCATAAGTCGCCCAAAGCACTGCTACCAACACGCCTGACGATTTCCGACCTGATCACGTCGGTTATAGCTGCATAGGAATACAATGGTCGCGTTGCCGATCACCGGTCGAAATTGTCAAAGACGAACACTCGCACGGCCCCTCTTTTTGTTGGGTTCGATGACCCAATTTCGGCCCGCCCGCTGCTCTCCACCAATGCGCTTCGCACTCTCGAACTGCTCCATCAGCACCTTCTTGTGTTGGGAGGCTGCCGTAGCATTTCGGACAAAAACGTCCGCGATCGCCGCGTAGCTACCGCTGGCGAGCTAATAATATGCGCGACCGTCGCGGCATTTGTAAAGAAGGTCAGCCCGGCCAGTTTGAGAGGTCGGCTTACGATGGGGTCTACAGGCCGGGTGGCGCACAGCAGAGAGATGAAGGGAGTGAGTCAGGACAATGAGGAAGAACAATGAGGAAGGACATGCGAATTGTCTTCGAGACATTCCTGGAAAAGTTGTCGGTAAGTGTCGATGAGGGTGATTTTCGCGGAGCCTTGGCCGATGTCGCCTCAGGTCTGGATCTATTCACCTTTGCCTACTTCTCCTTACCGCCGTGGTCTAATGGCAAGCCCACGCTGATCTCGAATTATCCGGCGCTCTGGACAGCGCGCTATCTTGAGAACCGGTATCAGAATGTCGACCCGGTCATTTTACGTGCAAGCTATGGCGAATCCACATTTCGATGGGGATTTGACCTAAAGAGTTTTGATCTGTCCGCGCCTCAGCTTAGGTTTTTCGAGGAAGCAGCGCAGTTCGGCATCCGCTGCGGCGTGACGATCCCGATCATTGATGGCCGCGACAATTTTGCGGCTATGACCTTTGCCGCTGACAAGCCCGATCCTGCATACTTTCGCGTGGCCGATCGCTACGAGCAAGGTCTTCCGTTTTTCGCGAGCTGTTTTCATACGTTCGTCCGCTGCAGACTGTCGGGCGATCGAAAAGTTGGCGGTGTGTCGTTGACGCCGCGTGAATACGAGTGCCTGCAGTGGGCGGCGCGCGGCAAGTCCGCCCGAGATACAGGCGGCATCCTGGAGATCTCGCGGTACACGGCTGAGTTCCATCTGGCAAACGTCCGCAAGAAGCTTGGCGTGACAACCACCCGACAGGCGATTACGCGTCTGGCGGCTTCAGGCTTTTCGCTTCCTGATAAGTCGGCTTGACCTCCGGAACTGCACAGGCTGCGCTTTCGCGAAGGATCGTCTCCAATGGCGAGAAATGTTTCCCGCCATTGGAGGCCTTTGATGATCCAGCTTATTGCGCCTGAGTGCTACGACGACTTTGCTGACGGACTGCATGCAATGCATCGGCTTCGATTTCGCGTCTTCAAGGAACGCCTAGGCTGGGACGTGCAGGATAATGGCGGCTATGAAATCGATTCCTTTGACGCGCTCAGACCGCACTACCTGTTGTTGCGCGGTTTCGAGGGCCGGGTGGAGGGTTGCGTTCGCCTTCTGTCCTCAGCGGGCCCGACCATGATTCGCGATACCTTTCCGATGCTGTTGGAAGGAAGGGCTGCACCTGAGGATCCGAGCGTGTGGGAAAGCAGCCGTTTTGCGCTCGACATAGCTTCATCTGGGCAAAAGGGGGCGGGCGGTATCGCTCTCGGCACATATGAGCTCTTCGCCGGCATGATCGAGTTCGGCCTCTCGCGCCGGCTCAGCCACGTCGTCACGGTCACCGACTTGCGCATGGAGCGCATTCTTCGTCGCGCCGGCTGGCCCCTCGAGCGGATCGGCAACCCGCACACGATCGGCGCGACACGCGCACTGGCGGGCTACCTCGAAGTGTCGAAAGCGACACTTCATGCGGTGCGACAAAACAGCGGTATCGACAGTCCGGTGCTATGGGCGCCGGTGCTTCGCCGGGTGGCGTGAATGTGACGCCCGGCAGGAGAGCACAGTCATGTCCACGTCTCTTGCGACGGACGCCGATCTGCCCAACTGGTGGAATGATAGGTCGTACGACTATGCCGCTCAGCTGACGCTGCGTGGCTGGGCTTGGGAGTTTTTGCGGCGCAATCCGGTATTTCAGCATGATGTGCTTGCTGCGCGCCGGCAGGCCAACAGTTTGCCGCATGGAACCACCGTCGAGGTGATCGCGTCGGCCGGCAACCTGTCGCGCTGGGGTGTTTCGTTTCGCTGAATCTTACGGACGCAGTGCGACTGTGTTTTGGTGTCCCCGCCGGTGTCCAAGCGTGTTGCCTGTCATTGCCGAACGGCGATTTGCGTCATCGACGATATCGTCGTTCGAGCTGGCGGCATTGCCATGTCGTGCTGCAGTCCTGCTGATGCCCGACAAGAGCCAGGAGGTTCTTCTTCGCGATGCGGAGCGCAGCCTCCAGCTTGCTGTTTCGGGAGCGGATGTCCTGCATCCTGTTTACCTCCGCACCGAGGCGATCTGGCCGGCAGCACTTTCCAAGCATCGTCTGTTAGCGCTGGAGTGCCTCAATGCCCTTTGTGCCTATGGAAAACTGCCCGCGTGCTTGTTTCCGCCAGAAAGACGCGGGCCCCGATTGAACTTCGTCCTCCGCGCGCTCGATGGCGCGCTTGCCGGAGCATCACATCGCGAAATCGCCGAAGCGCTCGTCGGCCAAGCGCGCGTCCGGTCCGACTGGAAGGATCCTCAAGATCACCTGCGCGATCGTATCCGGCGCGCCGTCTCACGTGGCCGTGCGCTAATGAACGGCGAATATCTGAATTTCCTTCTTTGAAGAGCATGAGATCCGCGCTGTGCGTCAGCCGGCGAACAGTTCCTTGTAGCCGGTCGTCACCATCCAATTAGCACGGTCGATATGGCTGCGGAGGGCCTTTTTGGCGCGGACCGGTTCAATGGACGGGTCAATGCCGAGAATGCGATGCGCCATCTCCTCCTCGCTGGCATTGTCGGCACAGGCATCCAGGATACGCAGATAGATCGTGAAATGCTCCCTGTCGTAGCTCGTAAGGCTCTCCGACCATGGGACTTCGTCGGCAATCGGCGTGATCGATTTGGGCTGTAACATCGCTGATTATACCTCCGCAAAACGGCCTCCGCGAAGCCCTCCGCCAGCGGATTGGGATACTCAATGTGGATTACATATTTTAGTTGATAAACTCAAGCTGCCTAATCCGCTGGCTATCGTGCATGGATATGCGCAGATTGGTCGGACGGAATGTGCAGAGGATCAGGCTAAGGAAGCGACTGACGCAGGAGCAGCTTGCCGAGATTTCCGGGTTCAGCCAGCAGTACATCAGCGGCTTGGAGAAAGGACGAAGAAATCCGACGATCATCACGATCTATGAACTGGCATTGGCCCTCGACGTCAGCCACACGGATCTGGTTCGGCCCGACAAACAGGCCTGACCCACCCGACTTCCAAGTAATTGCTACGGGCCCGGGGGGCGCCCCCCCCCGCCCCGCGGCGCGGGGGGCCCCCCGGGGGGTGGGGCGGGTGGTGTTTAAACAAAAACCCCCCCCCACCCCCCCGGACACATGCGGGTTG
>NZ_JAMYUY010000056.1:0-4014 GCF_040323385.1 Mesorhizobium sp. M0045 | reverse complement strand
CTTGCGCCTCAGTATGTCGGGTTCCGAACATAGACGTCTTCAACCGGATACAGCTGAACACGACAGACGTCGAATGACGACGGTCACCTCTCGTGCCAAACTCGAACTCTCTAGCGAAGTGAGGATTTGACCCCTCTTATTGCCTCACCGGAGAATGTTACCGAGCGTTGTGGTGCCGACATGGCCCGCGCTATTCATCCCGTCGCCGTCGAGGATGATCCGCTCCGCCGTTTCCGCCCGCCATGCCTTCATAGCCAATTGCACTGTCCTCGGCTTTTCTTGGTGAAGCGCGATGGATCGGCACTCATGAGACGGTGCAGCACCGTGACTGCCGAGAGTGTCGGCTCGGCCTCAAGCGATGCCCGAATCCGGGCTGTCAAACGGCGTTCAAAACTGACCCTCGATTGGAGTGCGCCCCTGAGGGTGGACAAATCGGCTTGAGGAATTGACCAGGCTTGTCGGGTTTTCGAAAAGGGAGCCCAGGGCAAGTCACAGCATCGAGTTCAAACGCCAAGTCGCGCAGGAATATCTGTCAGGCGAGACGCTTCACGGTTTGGCGAAACGGCACGACCTCACCCGAAACCTGATCCGTGTCTGGGTGCGCAAATATGAGCAAAGCGCGTTCGACGATGATGCGCAGGCCGCCGACATGATCCAGGAATACAAAGCCCGGATCGCAGCACTCGAACGATTGGTCGGCAAGCAGGCTCTGGAACTGGAGTTTCTAAAGGGGGCTTCTGTAACGGGCACCCCTGGATTTGCCCGTCGCAAGTGCCATCAAATCAGCTACGAGCTGTTCCCGCGGCAATGAAGGTCGCTGCACGTTCGTTGCTCGACCACCCGACGGAGGTCGCACTGCTGTCGATGAGGGAGCAGGCGCGCCGAGCAGGAGTGCCTCCGGCGACACTAACGCGGCTTGCAAAGCGCCTCGGCTTCGATGGTTTCAAAAAATTGAAGGAGATATTCGCGGACAGCATCAGGGAACGGCCGAAAAGCTTCGCGGGGCGTGCAGAGGAATTAAAGGCAGGACGAGAGGCCGAGGGCGATGGCGTCCTCATCGGCGATACGATCAAAGCCTTGCGTGGCCACCTAAGCGAGTTCGCGCAGCCCTCCGCGATTGCGGCGCTCGCAGCAGCCGCCGATCTCATGGTGGAGTAACGACACATTTTTTGTATCGGCCGCTCAAGTTTTCCTGCAGCCCATCTGATGCACTCATTGCTCGGCTCGCCACAATATTGATCGACGGAATAGGCGGGACGGCCAATGATGCGCTCCGGTTTGTCGGGCCGCGAGACGTCTTGCTAGCGGTTACTGTTAGCCCGTACACTCGCTACACAATGCGGGTCGCCGAGTTCGCGGTCTCGCGTGGTGCGAAGCTAGTCGTTTTGACCGACAGCGAGCTATCTCCGATCGCTAAACTTTCCGAAATTGTAATCCGCGTTCGGACCGAAATGCCTTCGTTTTTTCACACCATGACTCCCGCATTCGCAGCGGTGGAGTGCCTCGTGGAACTGATTGCGGCCAAGCGTGGAAGCCGCGCGCTTTAAGCGATGGCGGCGAACGAAGCACATCTCGCATTATTCGATACTTATGTCCTGCAGATACCGCGCAGGCGCGAGCTGTGATTGACCGAGGCGAAAATTTTGGATGGTTGTCAAACGTCTGGCATTTGTCGTAGTTGTCTAATGCTCAGCGTATTATCGCCCATATCGTCATGCTCTCGTCGGCTCTCTGCAGGTAGCGTTGAGGCCCTTCTGTTTGCCGGCGTCACAATCCTTTGTTCAAAAGGACCGTCACGCCAAAGTTGCTGACCCCAGGTGCTCTGTCTGCTGCCCCGTCAAAGTGGCCGGATATTGATTGGAATTCCGGCCGGCTTCATTCCGGAATGGTGGCCGGCCGGTTAAAATCGGAATCCGCAAACCCATCGTGCTGAGACCTAGGAAGGCATCGGGTCGCAGAGTCGATATGGCTGCCCGCATGATCCGAATTCGCGGCCATATTCTAAATGGCGCACCATTTGTGCCAAGGCAATGGCCGGCACTTGCGTCGAGAATAGCTCCGCAAGCGGGGCACAATTCGCCCCACCGCGAGGTGCGCGAGGCGCGGGCTGCAAGGCCCAGCAAGGATTCAAGACGTCTGGAATCACCGTCCCCATCTGCGCGATCGAGATCGGAGTCCGTCAAAGCTTCGGCGATCGTTTGCGCGTCAAGGCGTTCGAGAGCGGTAGGAAAAACGTCTCACTCTATTGCCTGTGCCGACCTCGCCATCATCGCCTCGCCGAATCCATGTGAGCGGCGGAGTGACAAACCAGCGGTGCGCTGCCCGAAAAATCCGGTCGCGATTCCATGCGGATTTCGGATTAACGGGACACTTGTTCCGGTAAATCCCGGACTGGAGCGGATTTAGTGGAATCGCTATCTGCAATCTAATGGAATTCCGTGTCCGCGACTTTTCCGAAACCCGCAATTCGACGCGTGTTCGGCCTAGGGAATGCCGCTTCCGAAATACCGCGTGTGGGCGACATCGAGGATGCGATTGATCAAGCTCGAGTAGCTGTGTCCGGCAGTCATCGCGGCTAGGACATAAGAGGAGCGCATACCGAGTGACGGCATGGAGTTGATCTCCAGGACAAAGGGCTGGCCGGAGCGATCGATCCGGAGGTCGACGCGGGCATAGTCCCGGCACTGGCAAGCACGGAAGGTCGCAATCGAAATATCCCGCAGCACCGTCTCAAGCCCGCTCCCGATTTGCGCCGGACAAATCTTCGGCACCGCCGCGGCCGTCACCCTTTTCGCTTCCCAAGTCATAAGACGCGTTTCGCGGTCGCCGAAGTCCTGCTCCACCAGGGGCAACACCTCGAGCTGTCCGTTTCCAAGCAGCGCTACGCAGATTTCCCGCCCCTCGATGTATTCTTCCACGAGCGCATCCTGCCCATACTGAGCGACGGTCCCTTCTACGGCCCGCCTCAACTGAGCAGGTTCATGTACGAGGTGCAATCCGAGGCTGCACTCTTCGACGCGCGGCTTCACTACCACTGGGAATCGCAGGTCGCCCGTACCCTCGGTGCCGCGACGCATCACGCGAAAGTTCGGCGTCGGCACGCCCTGGTCGCGGATGAGCCTTTTGGTGATGACCTTGTCGTTCGTCAGCCCATGCCCCAGCGGGCTCGATCCGGTGTATGGGACACCGGCCATTTCGAGCATGGCCGGAACGTGGGTGTAACGGCACTCGCCCTGAATTCCCTCCGCCAAGTTGAAGACGATTCCCGAAGGGCCGGCCTGCGGATCGGGTGGCATGAACCGCTCGAGCGTAGTGAGCAGTCCTTTATCGCCTTCGCACAGCAGCGTCTCGTGGCCGCCCTCTTGCAGTGCCGCCACCACGCTTTCAACTGTCCCGCCGTGGCGGTATTCGTCCGGACAAGGCTGACCGAACCGATTGATCACGCCCGTAAAATCATAGTTCTGCACGACTGCTATTCGCATGAGCTACTCCTTTGATGTTTTCCCGCTGTCACGTTCATTCGCTCGGATTTCGTTACTCGATGGGAACAACTCGTCTGGACCCCGCGCGCCCACCGGTACGGCCGGCGAAGGGGCGGGCGGGTTTGCTCCCTCCAACAGGCGGAAATCGCGATATTTCCTGATATGCAGCCGGCCTGCACCAACACAGTTTCGGGAAACGACATCCTTCGGGCAAATCCGCCAGCATCTGGAGCCAGTACTCCGACTGACGCTCCAACACCTCGCCCGCCAGCCAACGGCGCTGCCAAAGGGCGTAGTCCGCATACTGCACCGGCAACGGCGTCAGCTGATCTGCGCGGCCTTCCCGGGCCGCGGCGTAGAGCCCGCTGAGCTCGCGTGTCAGGATCTTCCGCGACCAGTCGTCCGAGACGATGTGGTGCATCGTGATCAGCAGCACATGATCGTCCCCCGCCATACGCACAAGCCGTCCGCGGATCAGCGGCCCGGCTTCCAAGTCGAACGCCGCCTGCGCTTCATGGCGCATCAGATCCGC
>NZ_JAMYUY010000055.1:0-4080 GCF_040323385.1 Mesorhizobium sp. M0045 | reverse complement strand
CGATGAAGATGGAAACGCGCATTCTCGCCCCAAAGACGGGCCGTATCCACATCAAGGTTGGAGCTGGCAAGGTGGTCGGCCTCGGCGCGGAACTGGCGACGATCGGTTGAAGTGGGTTGGCACGCACTTGTCGGGCAAGCCTTTTTTTGTTTGCGGTAAGACTCGACCCATCATACGGCGAAAGAATCCACGCGAGCACGGGCGACGCCTTCGCCGCCCGTTTTCCGGCGATCGATGCCTACTGCAAGGTCGCCAGTTTCGATGCCGCGCGAGTACCGATCCCAGTCCCGTCGGCGGCGCACCACCACATGGGGGGTTGCGGTTGACCTGTCCGGCCGCAGCTCCGCTTGAAGGTCTCGGGCCTGCTGCGACGCCGCATGGACCGTCTTCCCCGGATCTTCGAGCGTACGTTCAAGCCTGGATCGACGCGAAATCGCCAAGGGTGAGGTGCTCCACGTCGATGCTTCACTGCCGGGCCGACGTCACCCGGGCGGTTCGGCGGGGCCCCGCCAGCACGAATGTCCAGGCCTACCTCACGGCGACGGCGGTAAACCTCAAGCCGCTGGCGACCGCTTTGTTTGCCCATTTTCTGGAATTGGTGAAGCAGAGCGATCGAACCCATTGGCTGCCCCCGCCGGCAGGCGCCGCCCGATCGATCTCCAGACCAACCTGACGTTCTCGGCACGCTGGCCGGGCGTCATTGCAGGGCTCGATGTGGCGACGCTCGCCTTTCGTCTCGTAGACCTGGCGATCAAGATCGAGGTCCATCGTTTGGACGGCAGCGACGTAGCGACCGGAGAGCAGCCAATGGGTTCGATCGCTCTGCTTCACCAATTCGCTGCTTCATTTGATCCCTGCGTTTTGAAACGTACAGATCAATCAACGCCTCATTTTGCCTGAGACGTCTGTAAACCGCTTGCTAGCATTCATATCTGCGCCGGCTCAGCACGAGTCGCTCCGGGCACAAGCCATTGGCCTCCAAATTGGCGAACAAATTCGATGTCACAGGAGCCACTGCTCGGTGTTTCTTGTTCTGACTATTGTCTGTCTGTTTCGGCGCCGTCCTTCGCAAGGGCTCCCCGCCAAATTCCACTCTCGTCGAACCTGATCCGCAAAATCAAATCCTCACACCCACAGGATGATATGAAAATGCAGTTTGATCGCAATGAAATCCAATCCCGCGTAGAGAGGCTGCGCGCTGAATTGCGCGCCCGCAAATTCGATGCGCTGCTCATTGATGATTTCGAAGCCACCGCCTACTACTTCAACCACGAGTCATCCGGGGCCGGCCTTATTCCCATTGAAGGTGAAGCGTTTTTTGTTTTGAGGTCGCTGGATGTAGCTCCGTTGCGCGAAAGCACTTGGATCGAGGATATCGTCGGCTATTCCGATTGGGAAGACCCGGCCATGGCAGTTGCCGACAAGATTCGCCAGCGCGGCTACGATCGCGCGCGCATCGGCATTGACCTGACGAGCCACGCCCTCACGGTTCAGACGTTCGAGGCCCTGAAGCGCGAGTTGCCGCATGTAGAGTTCGTCGACGTCGACGGGTTGCCTAGGAAGTCGCGTAAGTTGAAGTCAAAGGCTGAAATTGAGAAACTCCGTAAGGCCAGCGCAATCAATGATGCCACAATGCAGGAGATCGTGGAATCCGCGAAGCCAGGGTTTACCGAACGGGAAGGTGCGCGCATGGCTGTTGAAGCCTATGTCCGCCACGGAGGCGACCTCGGGCCCTATGGCGTCATCACTGCCGCCAGAGGGTGGGACTTTCTCCACGGTGATCTACACGACGCGCCTCTCCAGCAACGGGATGTGCTTCACATCGAACTGATCCCTCGTTTCCAAGGCTACAGCTCGCGCATGATGCGCTGCGTTGTCTTGGGCGATATCTCGCCAGAGTTAGATGTCCTTTCGAGAAAGATGATAGCATTACAGGATAAGCAGATTGCTGCCATGAAACCGGGGGCGATTGCGAAAGACGTAGACCGCATCATGCGGCAGGGTGCAATCGACGCGGGCATTCGCGAGCATTACACCAATATCACTGGCTATACGCTCGGTTACTATTCAACAAGAAGCCGAGGAAGCGATTTCACCTGGGTTTTCCTTCCCAACTCCGAATGGATTCTGGAAGAGGATATGGTGTTCCATATGTATACGTCGGGCGGAGGCATCGCCATCAGCGAGACGGTCCTAGTCGGTCCGAACGGTGGTGAAAGGCTAACCAAGATGGAGCGCCGGTTGTTTTCGAGCAGTGAATGGGGAACCCGACCAGGAACGTAGTTTGATAGCTCGGTTTTCTTCCGGAATAGCGGGCCACTGATGTTGTCGCTTCACATGCCCGCGTGAACCCGATGACAGCTCAGTGGAGGCATACATGAAAATCGGCACAAGCGCGCGCCGCTGCAACAAACCTAAGATGGGGAGGAGAGTTCGGACCAAATGAGTAGGCTACTGAAATACGAGCTGCAGAAGCTATCTCACGTTGAAGGATTCTCAGTCCGGCGAGGTGAGTAAGCGGTCCTGCCTCCGATCCGCAATTTACAATGTCGCGAATGACCCCGTTGGCGCACGGGCGGCTCGTAGTTCCTGCCATTACACAATCGCCCCTCGCGGAGATGCTCAACCTTCCATATCTCGCGGCAGTTCAGACGCTCGCGGTATGAGGGAGAACTTTTACCAGTTGCCCAAATGAAATTTCGTCGAACCGGCGAGTTGGCCATCGCGGATGCAACGTTCCTGCAGCTTCTGACGCAATAGGATAGTCACTTCCCCGGCGAGGCTACGTTTCTGGGGACGGGCAGATCCACCGCCATCCAGCAAGCTGCGATATGCTTTGGCCCGACTTCGACGGCCGGCGGCTCTTCCTGCCGCCAGCGATCGACGGCGAGCGGACAACGTGGATGGAAGCGGCAACCCGTCGGTATGCGGGCGGCACTCGGGACCTCGCCTTGCAAGGCCGGAAGTTCACCGCGATTTACGTTCGCACCGATCAGCGGTGCCGCGTTGCGCAGCGCAACGGTATAGGGATGCTTCGGGTTGAAGGTGATCTCGTCGGCACTGCCGATCTCAACCACTCTGCCGAGATACAAGACCGCGATCCGGTCGGGGATCAGCCCAAGCAACAGGCAGGTCTAGAGCACGTCCGGGGATCGATGAATCGATTGTGATGTGACGCGAATCGGTTTGACTGATTCAACGTCCACTTTATGGAGGTGGACGATGGCGAGAGCACTTGGTGAGGATCTGCGGTCACGTGTCGTGAAGGCGGCGGGTGAAGGAGCATCGGCCCGCCAGGCAGCGGCTCGGTTCGGTGTCGGGATATCGAGCGCGATCCGCTGGATCGGCAGAGCCCGGAGGGGCGAGACGACGCCGCGACCGCAGGGACGACGGCGCGGCTCGCGTCTCGACGCCCATGCCGACTTCATCGTCGGGATGATCGAGGAGCGCAAGGACATCACGCTGAACGAGATGGTGGAGCAGGTCTTGGCCGAGCGGTCCATGCGCATAGGCCGCAGCACGTTGAGCGACTGGCTGCGGGGGCACGGCTGGACGTTCAAAAAAAGTCCGCACACGCACTGGAGCAAAATCGTCCCGACATCCTGAAGCGCCGGCGTGCCTGGTTCGACGGCCAGCTCGACCTCGATCCGGCAAAGCTCGTCTTCATAGATGAGACCGGGCTGTCGACCAAGATGGCTCGCCTGCGCGGAAGAGCCGCGCGGCGAACGCTGCCGGGCAGGCGTGCCGCACGGCCACTGGAAGACCACGACCTTCACCGGCGCTTCGCCAAGCTCAAGGCGCTCCTGCGGGCGAGGGCCGAGCGGACAATCGCGGCCCTATGGGACACCGTCGGCGCGCTCGTCGACCTTTTTACGCCAACAGAATGCGCAAACTACTTCAAGGCCGCAGGCTATGAACCGGATTAAACCGGACGTGCTCTAGTTGTGAGGTTTCAGCAGGTTGTCCGTCCGGTCCGGACCCGGAAAGCTGAGGTCTGCGGATTCCGACGTGAAGCCGGCCGCCATTCCGATCAAACACCGGCCACCATTCCGGTATGAAGCCGGCCACCATTCCAACCAA
>NZ_JAMYUY010000054.1:0-5251 GCF_040323385.1 Mesorhizobium sp. M0045 | reverse complement strand
CTCCGGCCTTCTGCAGAAGGCCGGAGCGGCGCTTTTCGCGGAGCCGGTAGCTGTCACCCCGGATGGTGATCACCGTCGAGTGGTGAAGCAGGCGGTCCAATATCGCCGTGGCGACGACAGGGTCCCCAAAAACACTTCCCCATTCGCCCACGGAGCGATTTGAGGTGATCAGGATCGAGCCCTTCTCGTAGCGCCGGGACACCAGTTGGAAGAACAGGTGGGCGGCATTGGCCTCGAAGGGTAGGTAACCCAGCTCGTCGATGATCAGCAATTTCGGCCGCGACAGGATCGTCAACTGCTTGTCGAGCGAGCCGTCGTTGTGAGCCTTTGCCAGCATCGCCACCAAGGTGGCCGCCGTGACGAACTGGACGTTGTAATTCTGGCGGATGGCCTCGCGGCCGAGACTCACAGCCAGGTGCGTCTTGCCTGTCCCTGGCGGACTGGGCTCATAATGCCCGTTATCAGGATGGCGAGGCAAAGAAGATTGTCCGTTACGCCTTTCATCCACGTTCGGGCGGGGAGATTTTCGTCACAGGCCGTCAGCGTTATTGCGGTGAGCCGGCCTATGTCGGGCGACAACCGGATGGCAGCCTGGCGCTGATTCCGATCTGGATGACGGAAGAGATCGCCCTGACGATGGCGGTTCGCGAGGCGCCCCGTTTTCCCCTTTCATGTCTGCGCGACCTGCGCCGCGAGGTCGATGCATGTCTACGTTTTCTGCAGAGCGACTCACGCCAGCCAGGAGACGACCATGCAGCGCAGGCAATGCCGAACCGACCAGCCAGACCTGTTTTCCAAGAAGGCTCCGCCATCGAGTCTTCCAGGCGAAGTCCGGGAACGCACCCTCCCGCTGATCGAGACCTTGCTGAGGGAAGCGGTGGTGAGCCAGACGGGACGGGAGGCAGATCATGAAGATCACCGCTGAACATCTCGCGCGCGGTGCCTATGTCTATGTCCGGCAGTCGACGGCCGATCAACTCGTCAACAATCCCGAGAGCCGGCGACGCCAATATGGCCTTGCCGAGCGAGCGCGGTCCCTTGGCTGGAAAGACGCCATCGTCATCGATGAAGATCTCGGTCGTTCAGGGTCTGGCATCAGCCGTCCGGGCTTTGAGAAGCTTCTGGCGGCGATCTGCGAAGGTCGGGTTGGTGCGGTCCTCGCCATTGAAGCCTCCCGGCTGGCCCGCAATGGCCGGGACTGGCATACGCTCATCGAGTTTTGCGGCCTTGTCGGAACGCTCATCATCGATGAGGACGGCATCTACGAACCGCGTCATCCCAACGACAGGCTGCTGCTCGGCATGAAGGGCACGATGAGCGAACTGGAGCTTTCGATCCTGCGGGCCCGCTCGATCGAAGCCCTGAAGCAGAAGGCACGACGGGGCGAACTTTTCCTGACGGTGGCGATCGGTTACGTCAAGTCGGGCCGGAACCGGGTCGAGAAAGACCCGGACCTGCGGATCCGCGAGGCGATCGATCTTGTATTCCGGCGTTTCGACGAACTGCAGAGCATCCGGCAGGTGCATCTGTGGTTGCGCCGCGAGGGCATTATGCTCCCTGCCGTAAATTACACGCGCGCGGCGGACAGGGCGATCGTCTGGAAGCTGCCCGTCTACAATACGGTGCTCCACATTCTCACCAACCCGATCTACGCCGGCGCCTATGCGTTCGGGCGAACCTGCAGCAAAGTCACCATAGAGGCCGGACGCAAACGGATTTTGCGTGGGATCAGGCGCGATCGCGCCGACTGGGAGGTCTTGCTCATCGACCATCACGAAGGTTACCTGAGCTGGTACGATTTGAGAGGAATCAGCGCCTGATCACGGACAATGCCACAAGCAAAGGCCTGGTGCCGCGCGGTGCTCTTCGCCGGGGCGAGTTGCTGCTCGGCGGTCTCTTGCGCTGCGGCCATTGCGGCCGCAAGCTGCATGTCTCCTATTCCGGCAGCAACGGCAATACGGGGCGCTATCATTGCCGCGGAGCGCAGGTCAACCACGGAACCGACCCGTGCATCGGCTTCGGATCGTTGCGGGTCGATCAGGCGGTCAGCGCGGAGGTTCTTCAACGCCTTCAACCGCTCGGCATGGAAGCGGCGATCAAGGCCATCGAGACCTCCACCGTGCAGGCTGGAGAGAAGCGGCGCCATGTGGAGCTCGCACTCGAGCAGGCACGTTATGAAGCCGCCCATGCACGCCGCCAGTATGACGCCGTCGACCCGGACAACCGGCTTGTAGCAGGCGAACTGGAGCGACGCTGGAATGCCGCGCTCGTAGCCGTCCGCGAGCGTCAGGACGAGCTTGACGCGCTCGACCGCCACAAGCCTGAGGCTCTGGGAGAAGAGGAACGGCGGAGCCTGCTGCGCATGGGCGCCGATCTCGAACTGGCATGGCATCATGCCAACGCCACCGCCACCACGCGCAAGCGGATCATCCGTGCCGTGATCCGCGAGATTGTCGTCGCCATCGAAGACGACCACATCAAAATGCTGGTGCATTGGCAGGGCGGCGACCATACCGCGCTTTCGGTCAGGAAGAACAAGGCAGGCCATCACCGTTGGGGCGCCCCGCCGGACATCGAGGACCTGATCCGTGCCCTGGCACGCCAATTGCCGGATAGAGCGATCGCATCGCTTCTCAACCGGCTCGGCAAAACCACGGGTCGTCTGAACGGATGGACGCAGTCCCGTGTCTGCACTTTCCGCAACCAGCACGACATCGCCGTCTACAAAAAGGACGAACGGTCGGAGCGCGGCGAGTATACATTGCAGGAAACGGCTGCGAAGCTCGGCCTGCGGCCAATGACCGTGCTGCGCATGATCCGCGCCGGCGATCTGAAGGCCGAGCAGTATTGCAAGGGTACGCCCTGGATCATCCGTCATGAAGATATCGAGCAACTCGATATCCAGCACCATTCCGGCAGGAGCGGACACAGTCCATTATCACAATCACAGGATCAGCAGATCCAGCTTTTTCAATAACATAGCGAGGTATGCATTATGTCGTGGGATCGGTCGGTCCAAGGAATAGCACGGTGTCGCCGTGAGCGATCCAGCGGCAGGTCGAAAGCTCTCTGATCTGCCCCTGATCCAGCGAGGGCTGCGCCTCGAAGTCGAAGCCGCCCAGTTCGCGCACGAACGGGAACTGCGCCAGCTTGCTCGACATCGATATGCGCCGCTCGTCGCGCCGCGCGATCTCGCGCGACACCAGGAAGGCGAGAGCCTCACGCAATGTCATCTTCGAACGCGCTGCCTCGTCCAGCAACGTGTCGAGCTGGTCGCGGATCGCCGTCAGTTTCAGCCGGTCGAGCGTTGCGATCAGCACGTCATGATCCACGTTCGTCATCACCAGCCTCCTCCGACCACCGCCTCATATTCCGCAAGCGGCCGCAGCAAGACAGCGGGAGCGGTCTCGATGGGTTCTTTACGTACCGGCCCCTCGAAGCCGGCCACGCCAACAAAATGCGCCCGGTCCACAATCCGCTGTCGTCGCCCACGGCACAGGGGATGGTCGGCGACGACCTGGCCGGCATGACGGATAATCACGCGGCCGGCCAGCACCACGACCTGAACGCTTTCGCCGATCAGGCGCCAAGGGACGGAGTAGCTGTTGGTATCGAGGTCGATTGCGCAATCGGCTTGAACCTTGCGAACCAGATCCCGCAATTGTCCGAAGGGTGCCCGGCCGGCCAGCGGGCGTAGCGCCTTGGCTTCGTCGGCAAAACGCTCCGCCGGTTTGACACCGGTGGTGCCGTGTTCACGCTGGTCGGCTACGTCGCGTGTCCATCGGTCCAGGTGCGCTTCGAATTCGGCCCAGCTCTCGAAGCGCCGCCCGGCGATCGCGTTCTTCTTGACGTAGCCGACGCCGCGCTCGTCCTTGCCTTTCGTTCTCGCCGATACGGCGCGCAGGCCCGCGGCGTGAAGCCCCAATAACGGGCAAAAGCATGCAGTCGTGCGTTGAATCTCACCTCCCGCGTCACCGCATCATGGTGCTCGACCAGGGCCTTCGCATTGTCGATCAGCACTTCCGCCGGAACCCCGCCGAACCGCAGGAAGGCACCTTCCATGCCTTCAAACCAGTCTGCCTGGCGCTCCCTGAGTGACGCGCGAGCATGCATCCGCCGCGAATAACCCAGCGTCCCCACGAACAGGTGAACCCGAACCCGCTCGCCGCCGATCCACACCTTCGTGTCACCGAAGTCGATCTGCATCTGATGGCCCGGCGCCGTTTCGAAGCGGACCGTCGCCCGCTTCTGTGCCTTTAGCTCTCGCCGCCACTGCCGCACTCGAAGCTCCACAGAACGCAGACCGATGATAATTCCGTGCTCGCTCGCCAACTCTTGGCGGATCACATCCGCATTACCGTCATGCCGGAAAAAACGCTCTCGAAGCCAATCATCAAGCCCGTCGAACGCACTGCGCCGGGCAGGCTGTTTAAACGGTGAAGCTCCGCCCTCTCGGAGATATCGGCGAACCGTATGACGCGCGCATCCAAATTCCTTGGATAGACGTTTGGCACCCCAACCAAGCTCGTGCAGCCGCAACATTGCCACCACCTCATCAGCCTGAAGCATATCCCCGCCCTGCATCGTTCGCGACAATGCAGGATGCGCTGAAATCTCGATCGTCATCCATCACTCCTCGTTTGATACGAGGGGTCAGTTCTTCGCTTCGTTAGGGGGTCAGTTTTTCATTTCGCCCGACAGCCGTGTTCTGCAGCATGTTTTCGTGGATCTTCAGCTGGTTGGATCTGCTCCGCCAGCTGCGCGATCTGCGAGCGGGTCCGGAAAAGGCATTCCTCGCGTGCGGGAATAATCGGAGGTCGCGACCCGCACCGCCTCGACCTTGGATCATCCAGCCCGAGCCCAGACGCGACGGGATCGCGTTGATCTGGCGGGAGACCTCGTTGCGCTCGGCATCTGTAGAGCTCTCCGAGTCCGGCCCGGCGAAGGACCAGAGCCCTGTCAGGAGATGAATTCCCGGGCCCCGAGGCCGACCTGCTGAAGAACCCGGCCCATGCGGGGCATCCGCCTGCGGCTTCGGCAACGGCCTCCGGTGTTTTCCCGCTCTCGACCTGCCTTACAATTCGCTCTCGACCGCGCGCCGTCAGCCGGGCATTCTTGTGGACCTTTCATCCGGTTCTCCGAGAATCACTGAAGCTTCGACGACCTTGCGTATTCCGACGAAGCCGGCCATCGATTCCGATTTGAAGCCGGCCAGTCATTCCGATTTCATTCCGGCCGGTGTTCCGATTTG
>NZ_JAMYUY010000053.1:0-5404 GCF_040323385.1 Mesorhizobium sp. M0045 | reverse complement strand
CCGTTCTCTGACAGCAGGAATTCAACCGTGCCCGCGCCTGTATAGCCGGCCTCCACACAGATCGCGCAGGCGGCGTCGTGGATACGGGCGCGCTGTTCGTCTGAGATGAAGGGAGCAGGGGCTTCCTCAATGAGCTTCTGGTTGCGGCGCTGGAGCGAGCAGTCGCGCGTGCCGAGTACCACCGTATGTCCGTGGCTGTCGGCGATGACCTGCGCCTCAATATGGCGGGGCTTGTCGAGGAACTGCTCGGCATAGCATTCGCCTCGGCCGAAGGCTTCCGTCGCTTCGCGCACCGCCGAATCGAAAAGTTCGCCGACTTCTTCGAGCTTGCGAGCAACCTTCATACCGCGCCCGCCGCCTCCGAATGCGGCCTTGATGGCAACCGGCAAGCCGACTTCCTTGGCGAACGCGACGGCTTCCGCTGCCGAGGCTAGTCCTTCCGAACCGTTGACCAGCGGCGCCCCAACCTTGGCTGCGATGCGCCTGGCTTCAACCTTGTCGCCGAGAGTGGTGATGACATGTGGCGCCGGGCCAATCCAAGTGAGACCGGCGTCGAGTACTGCGTGCGCAAACTCCGCGCGCTCCGACAGGAAGCCGTAGCCGGGATGGACGGCATCTGCTCCGGCCCGGCGAGCGATCTCGAGGATCTTTTCGATTTTCAGGTAGGTGTCGGCTGGACGGCCAGGTCCGAGACCATAGGCTTCGTCGGCAAGTTCGGCGTGGAGCGATCCGGCATCGGCATCAGAATAGATCGCGACCGAGGCGACGCCGTAGTCGCGCGCAGCGCGGGCTATACGGATTGCGATTTCGCCGCGATTAGCGATCAGGAGTTTCTTCATCGGTGGGTTTTCCTGATAAGCGGGTCGAAGGCAGCGATCGCGTTGAAGCGGATGTTCGCTCCGATGGGAATTTGGCCAGCGAGATCCAGATGGTGACGGGCGACGACACCGATCACAGGATACCCACCGGTGAGCGGATGGTCGGCAAGGAAGAGTACCGGCTGGCCGTTATGCGGCACCTGGATCGCCCCGAGTGCGGTGCCCTCCGAGGGGAGTTCCGCCGCATCACGCCTTTCCAAAGGCTGGGCGCCGGCAAGACGCATGCCGACCCTGCTCGTTTCCGCTGTCACCTGCCAGTCGCGACCGAGGAGCGCTTCGACGCTCTGTTGCGTAAACCAATCTGTGCGAGGTCCGAGCACCACATCAAGCGTTACAGTGTTGCCGGCCTTCGGCAGTTTTTTGGAAGTCGTTTGGAAGGGATCGACTGCAGTGGTGGGTTCGTTCGCCGGCACCAGGATGTCACCTGCCATGATTGATGCGGGCCCGACCTTCGCCAGCGTGTCGGTCGCCGCCGAGCCGAGGACGGCTTCGACGTCGAATCCGCCGCGCAGCGCCAGATAGCTTCGCACGCCTTCGGGCGGGGACCCCAGCACTAACTCATCCCCTGCATCGAGCGCGAAGGGTCGGCCGAATGGGGCTGAGAGACTGCGGCCATCCGCGGTTCGGATCGTAAGCGGAGCAGGCGCACCGGTGATCGCAAGCGTTACCGGCCGGTCGGCCTTGACCGCGAAACCGCCGAAGGCGATCTCGATCGCTGCGGCCTTCCGCCGGTTGCCGACACGCAGGTTTGCGTGAATAAGGCTGTATTTGTCGAGGGCCCCCGATTCCGACACACCCTGATCCGCGCGGCCAGGGCGGCCGAGGTCTTGATAGAGCGCCGGACTGTCGGATCGGGTGACAAGAAGGCCTGCCGTGCGGAGACCTTCGGTATTCGGTACCGGTGGTGCGAGAATGGGAACGGAGGCCCCCGTTGACAAATTGCGGAAGCGGACGCGGTCGCCGGGAGCGAGGAGCGCAGCGCGCTGGCGGTTGGTATCCCACATCTTCAGCGGAGTTCTGCCGATAAGCTGCCAGCCGCCTGGGCTGTCGGAGGGATAGATGCCGCTGAATTTGCCGCCGAGAGAGACGGAGCCTGCCGGTATACGCACGCGCGGGCTCTTCCGGCGCGGCACGTCGAAGGCTGGATTGTCGCACGTCATGTAGGCGAAGCCCGGCGCAAAGCCGGTAAAAGCGACGGTGAAGGTCGCTTCCGTATGACGGCGGATGACCTCGTCCACCGTCCAGCCAAGAAACTCAGCGACCTCGTTGAGGTCCTCGCCATTATAGGTGATGGGAATCTCGAACGTCTCGCCTTGCCGATTGCTGCGCAAGCAAAGGTTGATGCGGCATATGGTGTTGATGAGCTCTTCACGGTCCGTCAGCAGAGGATCGAAGCGGACAAGTAAGCTACGGGCGGCAGGCACGAGATCGACCGTGCCCTTTGGCCGCTGGGCGAGCAGACCGTCGAGCAGCGTCAGCGTTGTGGCGAGGTCAACGAGCTCGACCAAGAAGGCATCACTGCCGGCAGCGAGGAATCGCAGGCCCTCAGCCATGGACAAAGGGCTTCAGCTCGATGCCGTGGCCAAGAAGTAAATCGCGCAGCGCGCGGGCGATGTTGACGGCAGCGGGCGTGTCGCCGTGAACGCAGATCGACTGGGCTTCGAGCCTGATGTCCGTGCGATCAATGGCGGTGATGCGGCCCTCGATGACCATGCGCAGCATGCGTTCCGCGACCGGCTTCGGATCGTGGATGACGGCACCCGCGAGCCGGCGGCTGACGAGGCTGCCATCGGCATTGTAGGCACGGTCGGCGAAGGCCTCGCAGACGACTTCGAGTCCTGCTGCACGTGCCTGTTCAACAATCGGTGCCCCCGAGAGCGCGATGAGGACAAGCGAGGGATCGACTGCTTTGATGGCTACTATGACATCGGCCGCCTGGCGGGGATCCTGCGCGATGGTGTTGTAGAGCGCGCCGTGCGGCTTGATGTAGCGTACCGTCGTACCGGCGGCTTTGGCGAGACCTTGCAAGGCACCGATCTGGTAGATCGTATCGCCAATCAATTCCGCGCTGGACGGGTCCATGTTGCGTCGGCCGAAGCCGACGAGATCGCGGTATCCAACATGCGCGCCGACGGAAACCCCACGTCTTGTCGCTTCGGTCAGGACAGCAAGGATGCCCGCCGGATCGCCGGCATGGAAGCCGCAGGCGATATTGGCGCTGGTGACAATGGAAAGCATCGACACATCGTCTCCCATTGCCCAAGGGCCGAAGCCCTCACCGAGATCACTGTTGAGGTCGATACGTGTCATAGGTAGCCTGATTAGCTGATGACCTTTATTGTTGAATAACATATCTTAGATTGTTCAACAATAAGAATCTGGCAGCGAGAGCGAGGGCAGGCATGGAATGGTAACGGGACACATGGAAAACGAAGACCAGTCGCTAGCCGAAACGGTGGCAGCGCGCATACGCGGGCTCCTTATAAGGGGTGAATTCGCGCCGGGACAGAAGCTTTCGGAGCAGCAGGTCGCCACCCAGTTCGACATTTCGCGCAATACGCTGCGCGAAGTCTTCCGACTGCTCACAAGTCAAGGGCTGCTGAAATACATTCCCAACCGCGGGGTGTTTGTTGTCGCTCCGGACGAAGCGGCCGTCATCGATATCTATCGCGTGCGTTCTGTTATTCAGAAGGGGGCTGTGCAAGCTGCGGTCAGAGGGCATCCGGCCATCGCGCAAATGCGCTTGCTGGTAGAGCAGGCTAGGAAGGTGGGCTCCGATGGCGATTGGCGGCAGGTAGGCACGACAAACATGGAATTCCACCGAGCCATGGTCGATCTCTGCGATAGTCCTCGACTCAGCGCCTGGTTCGACCTGGTGTTAGCCGAACTTCGGCTAGTCTTCGGGCAGCTCGAGGACACCCCGCACCTCCATGAGTCGTATATCGATCTGAACGCATCTCTAGTATGCGCGCTCGAGGACGGCGACATTCCAGCTGCGGTTTCGCAGCTGGAAACATATCTTCGCAAATCAGAAAAAGCGGTGCTTGCAGCGCTGCAACGGAGAAGGCGATGAAAGGTGCAGCTTTTGCTGCTCAAGCTGTCGGCTCCCAAAGGTGGCAATGATAGGCTCGGTTCGATTGCAACGAAAGTTGCCGTTGGCTTCACAATAGGGCAGTTGGCGACCTGCTCGTGGCGCGACCTGTGACAAAGGCCGACGTCCCGGCTTGGCCGATGTCCTCACCATCATCCAAAGGGCCCGTTACAGCCGCAAACCCTCACGATCTACGAAACGGTCAACAGGGCCAGCAGTTCTTCGAGTTTTGCATACAAACATGGACACAAACCCGGGGAACGGAGCCAGGAACCACTTGATTGGAAAAACTCCTTGCTCGCAGATTCATAAGAGCAGACGCGTCGTACAGAGACCGTGCCAGTTGCGAGGCATCAAGACATGCAAAGGGCGGCCTATGCCCTATAGTTTGGAAATTTCTTCTGCGAAGAATTGCGACACCAGCGGCGCTGACATGTTTGACGTATTCGGAAAAGACCCCGGATCGATACGGGCGGCGAAATAGTGTTTGAGGAGATTGCAATTGAACATCCAGATTAGAAAGATTCGATCTACCATGCACCGACGCGATCAATTCTGGGAGCTCTTGTCACAGCTTAGCTAGCGCCACCCCCGGGGGAACGGTGACAAAGGAAACTTTTGAGCAACTCTGCGCCTGGTTCCTTGCAGGCGCGGAGGGCTGCGATGGCGCGCTAATTAGGGAACAAGGGGCGCATCCTGCTCGGCGGCAAGCACGCCCCCGAGATGGGCGGGGGGCGCTCGAAGTTGAGGCGCAGATTGTCTCGATCATCGACGGGCATTTCCGCTGCCATGGGCCCATGGGAGCGGAGGGGCATGGCGCAATTACGGGCCGAGCCTGATGCTACGCGTGGGCGGTGTCGAAATCGCGGTGATCTCGCGGACAGGCCAAGCGACCGACCTCGCCCAGCTCACCTGCCTTGGCATCGACCCGCTTCACTGCGCGACCATAGCACTGAAGTCCTATCATCATTTCCGTGCGGCGTTCGAACCGATCGCGCGCGAGGTGATCAGGGTCGACGGCGGCGGGATGATGGGATCCGCCGCCCTATCAAAAACAGAGTACCGCCATGTCCGCCGCCCGATCTGGCCGCTCGACGACATTAAGCTCGATTAGGGTGGAGCCTCATTTAGGTTGTCCTCGGCGAAGTCGAGCGGCTGATAGGCTTTGAGTTTAAGTGCAGTGAGAGCGATGCCAGTTGTAGCTTTTGGAGCTATTTGGGAGGTCCTGGGCGCGTTGCTGTGAGGTGACGTGCCAATCCCCCAGGCGGCGGAACAGGCTTGGCGGTCGCCGGGTGCACCGACCAGTAGACGGAAGGCAAAGGCTCGGGGGAAATGAGCAGGGCGGCGGGCGCAGATGAGGATCCAATTTCGCCCACGACGTTTGCGCCACTCAGGAACCGGACCTTTCGCTCGATCTGGCTCGCGACGCAGGTTT
>NZ_JAMYUY010000052.1:0-5673 GCF_040323385.1 Mesorhizobium sp. M0045 | reverse complement strand
GAAGATCAACGTCTCGACCGTGCTCGCCGGTCAGAGGCTCGGAATAAAGGAGGTCGACGACGGCATTTGGCTCGTAAGCTTCATGCACTATGATCTGGGATATATCGACCTGGAACAGAGAACCTTGCAGACCATCGACAACCCGTTCGGCACAAGGTTGTCACCCATGTCTTAGGTACATTCTGTTACCCATGTCTCCGGGTCGTACCCATTCAAAGGATGGCACGGGCAGCAGGGCTCGAACCTACGACCTGCGGTTTTGGAGACCGCCGCTCTACCAACTGAGCTATGCCCGTATGCGCATGTCGGCGCAGCAGGCGCTTCCTAAAAGCTTCCGCGCGCTCTGTAAAGAGCGACGTGCGCTGCCCAGCCTTCATCTGCGGAAGTCCAGGCGTCCTCCCGGCCATTTCCCGTCGATTCTCTGGTTGCTGACGATCAAGCCGACCCAGGGACGCACGATTTTCGGGTCGGTCAGATTGACATATTTTCCAACCAGCCCTTTCGCACCCTCGCGCCGCGCATCGATCAGCCCTTTGCGCACGCCATGATGCCAATCGAACAATAGGTAAACTCTCTCTCCCGCCGTTTTCACCTCGCCCCGGCCGGACTTCCACTTATCCTCGGCATCGCCCGGAATTGTGGGATCGGCACCGCCGTTCCATCGGCTGGACCAGCTGCCGTCGATGGTGTCGTTGCTGTTGCGGTCGCTTTCGGTGCCCCACGTTCCGGCGTTTTCATCACTTGCAGTTCCCTCCAGTTTCACGCCGGCGGCGAACGCCGACACCTCCTCGTCGTCGGGAGTGGGGACGTCCATGACGCCAAATGGATTTCGAGTTCCGCGACCGCTGTCAAAGGCGCTGTCTGAACTTTTCTTGCCTTCCGATCTCATCGCAAGCCTCCGGTTCTCAGTGTGGCCCCGCCAGTCGACGGCGACTTCAAACCGTTAGCCTGGAGGACCGAAACCTCCATAGCCACCCGTTTTCCTGGCCGGCGGGGTTTTCGACCGATTCGTGCCCGGTCAGTCTCCCGAAGGCGGCTTGTAGGGGCCGCCCGGCACCCCCCAACCCCAGGTCGGCATTGGTTCGCTCTCGGGATCGCAGGTCGGGCCCTTGTTGGAGTTCATCTTGGCCAGCCGCGATCCCCATTCGACATAGCCCATGAAGGCGGAGCGGAATTCGGGATCGTCAGGCAACCCGATCTCGTCGGCGGCGTCGGCGAGAAGATTGATCCAGCGCCGGCGCTGCTCCTCGGTCAGATGCTTGCCGAGATGATGCATCACCATCTCGCGATGGCCGCCGTGTTTTTCGCTGTAGGTTTTCGGTCCGCCAAAGACTTCGCCGATGAAAGCCGCGACGTGAGCGGGATGGTCCGGCGACATGTGCTTGAACACCGGCCCGACGATGGGGTCCCGAGCGACTTTGTCGTAGAAGGTCTGGGTCAGGCGGTTCAGCGCTTCGGAGCCGCCGGCCCATTCGAACAATGTCGGGACATCATGGCTCATTCGCGGTCCCTCCCATGTTGGTCTTCAACCGCGCTGGACGATAGCGGAAACATCGAGCGCCGCTCAACCTGCCTCGATGGCCAGTTTCCGAAGCCAACGCGCCTCTACAATTTGGCGGGCGCCTCGGCCTGTGCATTGGGCGAGAGCACCACGCGGCAATTGTCAGGCTTCGGCACCGATCTGCAGAGGGTGGCACCCATCAGCTCGTCCACTGATTGCGGCCCAGTCGTCAGTCCGACCCTCAGCATCACGTCAGGTTCGAGCTGACGTTCGACAGGAATGCGCTGAAGCGCCATGAACAGATCAGGGTTGATTGCCATCTCGTCAAGGTAAGCCTTAATCAGTTGGTCTTGTCCCATCAGGTAAAGGCTGAGTAGCGCCCGTGAACCGACAAGCCGCCTGACGCCCCCAGCCAGCATCAGCGCGCAGGCCGAATCGCAGTCGCCTTTCGCATCGCTGGCCACTCCGGCATAGGCGCCATCTTTGGCCAAGCAATTCCACTCTCCCGGGTCGCAGCCAACGAAATCGGTGCGGGCAACGGCGACGTCGAGCTTCTTTTCACGGATAAGTCGCCCCACCGCCAGAGCGCTGAACAAGTCGCCACCTCGCGAGCTCACCACTATAGGCAGCCGCCGGCTGCCAAGCGTTGCGAGGAACTGGCCCAGCTTCTGCGGGGTCCGGCTCGTGATTACGCCTTGGGCTGATATCCATTCCGGGCAGTCGGGATTGCAGGACGAATTGCTGCCACGAACCATCACGAAGCGCATCTCGGGTGCCCCAGCCCGCGCTGCCCCGAGCGGCAGAGCCCACATCCATTCCGGGCAGTGGGGCTCGCACATCGGATCACTGCCGCGAACGAGTATGAAGCCCTTGTCCGGCGCCTCCTTTCCTGGCGCTACCTGGACCGGCTGAGCAGGTGCCTCCCTGACCGGCTGAAAAAGGGGGACTTGAGCCGGCTGAGAAGATCCGGCCTTCGCCTCGATCGCTGCCACCTTGGCCAGTTTGGCATTCGCAGGGATCTCTCTGCAGTTCGTCGGCGCAGGACTCCGCCGGCAAATGCCCGCCTGCGTAAGCATGTCGAGAGAGTCCCTGCTGGTGACCAGCTTCATCGTCAGCATGTCATCGAGGGCGATCTGCCGGATGTCGCTGGCGGGCGTGGCCTTCATTCTGTCGAGCACGCCCCGTTCGACACCCATCTCCCTGAGATAGGCCGAAAGCCTCCTCTCAATCGCCTTGCTCATCTCATAGGTCTTGTAGCCGACATTGTCTTGAGTGACGGTTTCTGTGGTGATCTTGTATTTTTTGCCCCGCACAACTCGATAGGTGGTTCGATATTGCCGTGTTGTGCGGAAATGAGTCGTAGTGATCTGATGGACGCCTAGATAGGCCCAACCGCCGACCACGCGTCCGACGCCTCCGGCAAACATCAGCGGACACGCGGAGTTGCACATGGCGCCCCCGTCAGACGCAATGCCGAAATATGCGGCGCCCTTGCCGTCATTGGCTCGGCAATCCTTCATCCCAGGCCAACAATCGGAAAACTTGGTCGTACCGACGGCGATATCGAGCTTGTTTTTGCGGATTATTCGACCAAGCTGGAGCGCCGCATCGACATTGCCGCCCGGGGAATTGACGATAATCGGCAGTTTGCGGCGGCCGAGCGTCTTCAATACGCGCTTGAGCTGCGCTGGCGTGCCCGCTTCTATGGCGCCTTCTGCCGAAATCCATTCCGGACAGTTAGGCTCGCAGCCGATCGCATTGCTCCGCACGACTGCGAATCGCATGGGCGAGAGATCATCGGAGAATATCTTCGGATCGGTCCAAGTCGTCGGATCGGACCATTTCGGGAAGACATCCTCGGCCTTCGCCGCAAAGGCAACCATCGCAAATGCGACCGTCGGCGCCAGGCGAACCAACCCGCGCCACCACCTTGCCCTACTGTTTGAACGGCGTTCTGGAACCACGCTCGGCAAAAGCCCCCTTGATGCAACCGATAATAGTTGCGGCGATGGTGCTTGCAATAGCTTTGAAACACCCGCGCAAGATTGTTCTGGCCGGAGTCAGCAGACGAAAAAGGGCGACCCGAAGACCGCCCTTTCGCGTCCGATCTCGACCGGCAATGCCGGCGCCGATTACTCTTTGATGGATCCTGGCACCGACGGTCCGGCTGCCTGCACGGATAGCGAAGCGCAGCTTCTCTTCCATGGCGATCGGCACGATCAGCTCGCGGCTATCATGCCCGCGTTACGATTTGACCGGCGTGCTGGCCTGAGCCTTGGCGCCCGAGATCTCGCGGCAGTTCTCCGGCCGTGGCTCCGATCTGCAGATGCCGGGGCCTGTCAATTCGTCTGCCGATTGATGCCCTGTTGTCAGCCCGTATTTCAGCATCCTGTCGAGATCGAGCTGCCGTTCGACCGAATATAGCTGAATTGCCGTAAACAGACCGGGGCCGATGGCCATGTCCTCAAGATAGGCCTTGACCTTTTGCTCCTGCCCTACCGAATGCACGCTCAACTGTGCACGCGGGCCGACCAGGCGTTTGACACCGCCGGCGAGCATGATCGGACAGGCCGAGCCGCAACCGCCGCCGGCATCGACCGTGAGCCCGCTGTAGATGCCGTCTTCGGCCGTGCAGTCGGCCTGCCGCGGCTCGCAGCCAATGAAATCCGTCCGCGCCACGGCAACGTCGAGCTTGCGTTCGCGGATCAGCCTTCCGGCCGCCAAAGCACCGAGCACGTCACCACCCGGCGAGTTGATGACGATGGGCAGGCGCCGATCGCCGACGCTGTCAAGCAGTTGGCGCAATTTTTCGGGCGTGTCAGCGGTAATTGCGCCTTCGGCCGAGATCCATTCCGGGCAGTTGGGATTGCAGAGCGGGTTGGTGCCGCGGACCAGGACGAAGCGCATGTCAGCGACCTCCTGCGCCGGCGGAGTTTCGAGCCCTGAAGGTACAGGTTCGGCGTTCGCCACAACTTCCCCGGCCGGCTTCGCGATATTCGCCGGCACCGGCACTTCCCTGCAACTCGCCGGTAACGGATCGGATTTGCATAGAGTTGGCGCGGTCAGCAGGTCGACGGCATCCAGACTGGTTACGAGATTCATTTGCAGCATGTCATAGGGGACCAGTTGCTGAATGCTGCTAGCCGGCGTGCTTTTCATGGTCTCGAGCACGCCCAGGCCGACGCCCATCTCCTTCAGATAGGCCTCCAGCTTCCGCTCCAGCGGTTTGTTCATTTCGTAGGTCTTGTAGCTGCCCGCGTTCTTCCGGCTGACGACCCTGGTACTGAGTATCTTCTTCTTGCCTTTCACCATGCGGTAGGTGGTGCGGTACAGCAGTTTCGTCCGGATATAGGTCGTGGTGATCTGATGGACGCCGAGAAAGGCCCACTCCCCGACCACGCGCCGGATGCCACCGGAAAACATCAACGGGCAGGCGGAATTGCAGATGGCGCCGTTGCCATAGGCATCGCCGAAATAACGGGCGCCCTTGCCGTCGTTTTCCTTGCAGTTCTTCATATCTGGCAGGCAGCCGGCGAAGCGGGTTTTGCCGACGGCGATATCGAGCTTGTTCTTGCGGATCAGGCGACCAAGTGTCAGCGCCGCTTCGACATTGCCGCCAGGGGAATCGACGACGATCGGCAGCTTTCGGCCGCCAAGCGCCTTCAGCGTGCGTTTGAGCAGGGCGGGCGTGCCGGCTTCTATGGTGCCTTCCGCCGATATCCATTCCGGGCAGTTGGGCTCGCAGCCCGGCGCGCTGCTGCGGACGACGACGAACCGCATCGTCGGGCCGAGATCCGGCGTGGATTTTTCCGGCGTGGATTTCTTTGCATCCGCCGCAAAGGCAGCGTGGCCCATGGCAAGCAACGACACCAGGCAGATCAGCCCTAGCGACCACCATGCCTGACTATGCAAACGGCGCCATGGAACCATTCTGGCAGCCCCCTCGATGCAACCTATACTAGTTATGGCAGAGGCGCTTGCAACAGGATTTGAAGCAATGCGGTTAATCCATTGCCGGAATATCAGAATCAAAAGGGCGGCCCGAAGACCGCCCTTTCGCATCCGATCTCAACCGGCAGCGCCGGCGATTACTCTTTGATGGTGACGACGATGCCGGCACCGACGGTGCGGCCGCCTTCACGGATGGCGAAGCGCAGCTTCTCTTCCATGGC
>NZ_JAMYUY010000051.1:0-5930 GCF_040323385.1 Mesorhizobium sp. M0045 | reverse complement strand
GTGCGCAAGGGTCTCGAGGAACTGTCTAGCCGCGGGCTGATCACCACCAAAGTCGGCATCGGCTCTTTCGTCACCTTCGATGGCAAGCCCGTTGATGACTCAATCGGTTGGTCGCGGGCGCTGGCCAACGCCGGCGCCAACGCCGAGACCCGCACGCTGCGGCTCGAGGTGATCGAGGACCCCGATCTTGCCGCGCTGCTTGGTATAGAAAACCCCTTCTTCATCGCTGTCGATCGGGTGCGCACCAATGCGAGCGACGGGCACGCTATCTCAATCGAGCGCAGCCGCCTGCCGCTATCCCCCGAATTGGAGGACGTGCCGTTGCGCGGCCTGCGCGAAGGCTCCCTGCACCAAACGCTTCGCGGCGCCGGCCTCATTCCCGACCATGGCGAGGAATGGGTCGGGATCGAAATGCTCAACGCCGACGATGCCGCAATCCTCGGCTGCCCGCAAGGCACGCCGTTCCTGCGCGGTCGTCGGCTGACCCGCGCCGCCGATGACCGGCCGATCGAATATGTGACCAGCCTGCTCAACCCGGCGCATTTTGCGCTGCACATGAGGTTCTGAGTGATGCCGGACGACGCCGGGAGCATGACCGATCGGGCCCTGGGAGCGCTTGTCGGCGGCGCCCTGGGAGATGCGTTGGGCATGCCGACGCAGCTTTTGTCTCCGGCCCGGATTGCCGAACTCTACGGCCATATCGAAGGCTTCATCGCTCCTTTAGCCGACCATCCGGTGTCGAAGGGGCTCCCGGCCGGAACGATCACCGACGACACCGAACAGGCGCTTCTGCTTGGCCGTATACTGGTCGAATCCGGTAACGGCTTCGACCATGCGCGGTGGGTCAACGCGCTGCTCGACTGGGAACGCGACGTCAAGGCGCGCGGCAGCTACGACCTGCTGGGACCATCGACCAAACGCGCCATCGACGCCATCAACAATGGCGTGGCGGCCGAGGAAGCGGGGCGCGGTGGCGACACAAATGGTGCGGCGATGCGCATCGCGCCAGTCGGCATCATGATGCCGCCGGAGCCGCTGGAAACGCTGGTCGCCAAAGTGGCCGAAACTTGCAGGGCGACGCACAACACGTCTGTCGCAATCGCCTCGGCCGCAGCAGTTGCTGCCGCCATCAGCCGCGGCGTGGCTGGCGGTGACTGGCGCGCGGCTTCCGACAACGCCATCGCCGCAGCGAGACGGGGGGCGACGCTCGGCCATTGGGTGACCGGCGGTGACATCGCCGCGCGCATTGGGTGGGCGCAGGAGCTCGTACGGAGTAAGGCGGCGAGCGACGCGATCCGGCTGATCATCGATCTGGTCGGCACCGGCGTCGCCAGTCAGGAGTCCGTTCCGGCCGCATTCGCAGTGCTGGAGGTCGCCGGTGGGGATCCCTGGCAAGCGGCAGTCATCAGCGCCAATCTCGGTGGCGACACCGACACGATCGGCGCCATCGCAGCCGCCATGGCCGGTGCCTGTACCGGCTTTTCCCGATTGCCTCAGAACCGCATCGCAGACCTCAAGGGTATCGACATAGCGGAGGTTAGCGCGCTCGCCGCCGACCTTGTTAAGGCGCGGATATCCAAGGGCCTTGTGGACAAGACCAGTGGCGGCAAGGATGCGGCGGCATGAGAGGGCGTCTCGTCCATGTCGGCAGCGCGGTGGTCGACTGTGTTTACCGCATCGATGCCTTGCCGGCACCGGGCATGGAGAAGACTGCCTCGAGCTATGCACGAGTCGCCGGCGGCGGCTTCAACATGATGGTCGCGGCCAGCCGCACAGGCATGAAGGTGGTGTTCGGCGGCCAACTCGGCAGCGGACCCAATGGCGACTTCCTGCGCAGCGCCTTCAACGCCGAGGGTATCAGTACTATGACCCCGCCATCGCCCATGATGGACAGCGGCCATTGCGTCGCCTTGATCTCGAGCGATGCCGAACGCACCTTCGTGTCTTGGCCGGGTGCTGAAAGCGTACTCAGCCTCGACATGCTGGCGCCCGTGGTGGTCGCTGCAGACGACTGGGTGTTCACGTCAGGCTATACGCTGAGCTATCCCAAGAGCCGCGACGCGCTCACCGACTGGATCGAGGCGCTTCCGGCCGACACACCGCTTGTCCTCGACCCGACACCTGTCATCACCGACATTCCCCACCCTATCCTGTCGCGGATACTCGCCCGTACTACCTGGTTGAGCTGCAACACGACGGAAGCGGCCGCGATTGCCGGTCCGGGCGCCGTCGAGACACTCGCGTCACGGCTGCTAAGCGACCACTCCCCTAAGGCCGTTGGCGTCGTCATTCGTGCTGGCGCGAAAGGCTGCCATGTGCGGCTGGCCGACGGCTCGGCGCAAACGATTGCCGGCTTCGAGGTCGACGCCCTCGACACCAATGGCGCCGGCGACACCCATATCGGCGCTTTCGTCAGCGCGCTGGCGCGCGGCATGCCGCCTTTTGCGGCAGCGCGCTACGCCAATGCGGCGGCGGCCATTTCGGTCACCCGCCACGGTGGTTCATCAGCGCCGACCGACCACGAGATCCAGACATTCCTGAGCCATGGCGGTCCGCCGATCGGCCTCCATGGCCGGAAGCAAGAGGCCAAACGCCCGACAGCCTGACAAAGCCCGGGAATCGGGTAAACACAGAGAGGAACGAACATGCGCATGCCCGACTTTACTGCCCTAGTGACGGCGGCCGCCGTCTTCACCTCCGCACTTGCATTTGCCGCCAAGGCCGACGAGGTGCACGTACTCAACTGGAAGGGCTACGGCGCCGACGAGCCGTGGGCCATCGAGGCCTTCGAGAAGGCGACCGGCAACAAGGTCGTCAACGACTTCTTCAATTCCGAACAGGAAATGCTGACCAAGCTCAGGACCAATCCCGGCCTCTACGACGTCGTTATGATCAACGCCGCCTTCAACGACCAGGCAATGGCGGAAAAGCTGATCCAGCCGATCGACACATCCAAGCTGCCGAACTATGCCGACATCAGCAAGGACAAGGCGAGTTCGCCGATGCTTGTCCATAACGGCAAGGTCTATGGGGTACCGTGGGTCTGGGGACTGACGGCGCTCGCCATCAACGACAAGTCCTTCGACAAGCCGCCAACGAGCATCGCCGAAATGTGGGATCCCGCTCACAAGGGCCGCGTCACCATCCGTGACGATGCCGTCGAGGCGGTGCAGTTCGGCGCCATTGCCACCGGCCAGAACATCAACGATGTCAAGGACATGGAGGCGGTCAAGGCGAAACTCACCTCGCTCATGCCGCAGATCAAGACGTTCTGGAGCTCGGAGAACGACTGGAACCAGATGGTTGCCTCTAACCAGATCGACATCGGCACCTATTGGAGCGGCTCGGCCGACCGCGCCAAGACCCATTTCAAGCTGCCAGTCTCGCTCGTGATCCCGCGGGAGGGCGCTGTCGCCTGGCTCGACGCCTTCTCCATTCCCGTCGGTTCCAAGAATGTCGCCGGCGCCGAGGCCTTCATCAACTACATGGTCGACCCGAAGTTCTATGTCGAATGGGTCACCAAGGTCGGAGCCCCGGTATCTGCCAATACCAAGGCCGTGGAAGCACTTCCCGAGGATGCGTTCAACCGCAAGGTGATGGGTGACCCGGCAGTTGCCAAGCGCATTCAGTTCCAGGCGCCGATCACAGACGCCCAGCGCGAAGCCTATCTGTCGCTCTGGCAGCAGCTCAAGGTCAACGTGAAGTAACAGCAGAAAGCGGGATCAGCCGATCCTATATGTCGGCTGATCCTTCCCTGGGAGGATGTCATGGCAGCACAGGTTGCAGCCGCGTCGCGCAGCGGGCTGAGATCGGCCTTGCCGCTGCTGGCGCCTGCCTATCTCTGGCTGACGGTTGCGATCTTCTTGCCGCTCTCAGCCATGGTCTTCTTCTCTCTCATGACCGAGCTGCCGTTGTCGGGCAAGCCGTGGGCGTTCACGCTCGAAAACTATGCCGCCTTCTTCTCGCAAAGCCTCTATCTGACGCTTCTGCTCGCCTCGCTGCGCCTCGGCCTCGAAGTGACGCTGTGGTGCATCATCGTCGGTTATCCCGCCGCTTATGTGCTGGCCAAGGTGCTGAAAGGCCGTAGCCGCGAAGCGATTTTCTTGCTCGTCATCCTGCCGTTCTGGTCAAACGGGCTTGTGCGCATCTTCTCCTGGGCGATGGTGCTGCGCGAAGGGGGCATTCTCGATACCGCGCTCAACGCCGTGCTGCCGTTCAAGATCAATATCGACCTGATGTATTCCTATCCGGCCGTCATCATCGGGCTAGTGCACTCCTACGTTCCTTACATGGTGCTGACCTGCTACCTGACCCTACAGGCCATCGACGACTCGCTGATCGAGGCCGGGCGCTCGCTCGGCGCATCGCGGCTGCAGATGCTGAAGCGGGTCATCATTCCGCTGTCGATGCCGGGGCTGGTGGCTGGCGCGGCCCTCATCTTCGTCCCGGTCGTTGGCTCGTTCATGGAGCCGCGCATACTTGGCGGCCGTACCGGCACCTTTTACGGCACTGTCATCGAGGACCAGTTCGTCGCCGTGTTCAATTGGCCGCTGGGTGCTGCGCTCTCCTTTATCCTGCTGGCCCTCGTGCTGGTCATCCTGGCGGTTGCCTCGCCGGTGCTGAGGAGGGCTACGTGATGGCGACGACACGGGTCCTCGAATGGCTCGGCCGCCTCTACATCTGGCTATTGCTCGCCTTCCTCTATGTGCCCATCATCATCATGGCGCTGATGTCTTTCAACGTTTCGCCCTTCTATCAGCTGCCGTTCGAATGGACGACGGAATGGTATGCCTCGCTGTGGCAGAACGACCAGCTCATCTCAGCCACCTGGAACAGCCTCGAGATCGCGGTCATCACCACCATCATTTGCGTGGTGCTTGGCTCCGCGGCGTCACTGGCGCTCTACCGCTATGAGTTTCGCGGCAAAAAATTCCTGCAGGCGCTGCTGTTTCCGCCAATCGCCATTCCGTGGCTGATTACCGGCACGGCGATGCTGATCTTCTTCTTCGGCGTCGGCATCGGGCGCGGTCTGTTCGCCATCCTGCTCGGCCACGTCGCGCTTGCACTGCCCTATGTCATCGTCGTCGTATCGGCCCGGCTGCAGACCTTCGCGCCCGAGTTGGAAGAGGCGGCGCGCTCGCTCGGCGCCAATCAATGGCAGGTGACGAACCGCGTCACGCTGCCCTGGATCATGCCGGGTGTCATTGCCGGAGGGCTGTTCGCTTTCGCCGTGTCCTTCGACCAGTTCGTCGTATCCTACTTTCTGTCGACGCCCGGCCAAACGACGCTGCCGGTCGAAATCTACGCCGCGATCCGTAAGGGATTCACACCTGAGATCAATGCGGTCTCGACGATCATCATTGTCGTGTCGATGGCATTGATGCTGCTCACGGCGCGTTTCTTCAAATTCGGCGGAGAGAAATAATGGCGGGCGTGCAGGTATCGAATGTGTCGCGCAGTTTTGGCGCGCACAAGGCGCTGGACGATGTCTCCATCGATTTTGCCGACGGCGGCTTCTACGCCCTGCTCGGTCCCTCCGGCAGCGGCAAGACCACGCTGCTGCGCCAGATCGCCGGCTTCGACTTTCCCGACTCTGGCCGCATTGCGATCGGAGGCGAGAGCGTCGAGCGGGTGCCGGTCGAAAAACGGCGCATCGGCATGGTGTTCCAGAACTACGCGCTGTTTCCCAATATGAGCGTCGCCGACAATGTCGCCTTCGGCTTGTCCGTGCGCGGCGAGCCCAAGGCAGTGATTGCTGCCGAGGTGCAGGGGGCGCTCGACCTCGTGCAACTCGGCAAGCTCGGTGGTCGCCGGCCACACCAGCTCTCCGGCGGCCAGCGCCAACGGGTGGCGCTCGCTCGCGCCATCATCACCAAGCCGCGTGTGCTTCTGCTCGACGAGCCGCTCGGCGCTCTCGACAAAGCGCTGCG
>NZ_JAMYUY010000050.1:0-6728 GCF_040323385.1 Mesorhizobium sp. M0045 | reverse complement strand
TGGTCTTTAGGGGCGGCCACAAGGAAACGACTTGCTGCTCCGGGGAAGAGATGCGCCTGCCATGCAATTGCTGCCCAGACACGCTAGCTTTCGTTGATCTGGCTGGCAGCATAGGTTCAATGCGCGGTTGGCTGATGACGAGAAGGGCACCGCCTTCTCAAACCGCACAAGCGGGCGTTACCAACGGTCGACCTGGAGCTGATGGATATCTGGAGGGACTGTCAGGAATTCTGTGCGCGAGGCCATGCCAAGGCCTTCCTCAACGCCTAGCCCAACAAGACAGCAACGATGCTCCCTCGCGGGCCCAGTAATGCGCGCTGCCACACGCCTCCATCACGACCATTGCGGGAGGCTGCTCGGCCATGAACTTGCCAAAACTCTGCCGCGACAGCTTCTTGCGAAACTTGAGCTGCCCCGTCATCGACGCGCCGTGCAGCTGAAAGACAGTCTTTGCCAGATCCACCCCAATCATTGTATCTTTCGTCACGGTTGCCGTCCTTTCCGCTCAGTTGCTGTGAACACCACTTTCTTGGCACATTGCGATGCCGTCTGGGAGGGCGGCAACCACCCCATCTGATTTGGCAATGTCGAGGCCGACCACGTGAACTTCATCTATCTGTTCGATTGCGCCCCGTGCTCCTCACAATAGGGCTGAAGCGGAAGGGGGCGTCCATGCCATCATGTCCGGCGGCGCTTCTATGAACAGGCAGCTGCCGGTCCCGCGCCGGCGGATGAGCGCCGTGCCGTGCGCCAGGAAAGAAGCCAGCCTATCCGTCACTCAGCTCGAGCCCTGGCTGCGCGAGAAGCTCGGCCTGATCAGCCAGAAGACCAAGCTCGCAGAGGCGATCCGCTAGACGCTCTCGCGCTGGGAAGGCCTCTCCCGCTTCTTCGACGGCCGCGTCGAGATCGACTCCAATACCGTCGAACGCTCGATCCGCTCTTCGCTGGATCCGACGGCGGCGCAGAGCACTGGGCCGTCATCGCTTCGCTGATCGAGACGGCGTTATGCCGCACGCGGCATAATGCAGAGCGTTTTTAGCTTGGCGTCGCGCAGAAAGGCGGGTGGCGAGAGCGCGCTGCGTTGGATCGCGACGGTGAGCTAAAAACGTGTTGGACTAAGCCGCCGGCACGGGTGGCCGCTATGGGTTTTCAATTGGGGCCGCACCCATAACAGGCATCGCGTGGCGGTGCGGATGCGGTCGCGGACCCGGCGATTGAAGGCGTGGCGTGCGCCGAAAGCGGCACGGATATCGGTTCCGGCATATGAGGATCGGCGCCGTCGCCCTGCCTGGGAGAGGTTGCCGGTGATGACGGCGCACACTTTTGCGGGACCGGCTCAGTTTGGCTTCCGAGCGGGCCGGCGCGATGCTGATGACAAGGAAGGCGACGCCCTTGATTCATGACGTGTCCTGATATGGCGGGCGTCCGGTGACGCCGTCGAATGTCTCGATGATGATCATCTGCCCGAGATGGCACGCCGGGCATTGCCTGAGGGAATGCCTGGTGAGGTCCTCGTAGCGGTCGCGATAGTCCTTTGCGGATCGGCTGTCGGACGGCTCGGGAACTGGCATGCCGAGCAGGTCACGACAGCAGGTGAGCTTTTGCGCGCGATAGCGATTGCCGAGGAAGCCGTAGTAGCGAATGCGATGGAAGCCCTGGGGCAGGACGTGTAGCAGGAAGCGGCGAATGAACTCGTCGGCCGCGACGGTCATGACCTTCTGCCGACTGCCGTGCCGATAGTCCTTCCAGCGAAAAGCGACTTTGCCATCCTCGATGGCCACGAGGCGATTGTTGGAAATGGCGACGCGGTGCGTATAGCGGCCGACGTAGTCGAGGACCTGTTCGGGTCCGGCGAATGGCGGCTTGGCATAGATGACTCACTCGGCCTTTCGTAGCGGCGCCAAATAGCGCCGGAAGGCATCGCGCTCGCTCAAGGCCTGCAAGTCAGAGAAGAACTTCAACTGGCCGGCGTCGAAGGCTTTCTCCAGGTGCTCCAGAAACAATCGTCGGAACAGGCGCGAGAGCACCCGGACCGGCAAGAAGAAACCGGGCTTGCAGGCGACCCATCCATCGCCGTCGGCAGAAAGGCCGCCGCCTGGGACCACGCAATGCAGATGCGGATGATGAAGCAGGTTCTGGCCCCAGGTGTGCAGCACGGCGAAGAAACCGGTCTCGGCGCCGAGATGTCGGGGGTCGGCGGCGATCGTCCGCAACGTCTCCGCAGTGGCGCGAAAGAGCAGGCCGTAGGCGAGTGCCTTGTTCTGATAGGCAATGGCGGCAATGGGCTCCGGCAGCGTGAAGACGACGTGAAAGTATTGGGTGTCGAGAAGCTCGGCGCGACGATCCTCCAGCCATTGTGCGCGGGCCAGCGATTGGCAGCGGGGGCAATGCCTGTCGCGGCAGCTGTTGAAGGCGATGCGCCGGTGGCCGCATTGATCACATGCTTCGACGTGCCCGCCGAGCGCGGCGGTCCGGCACAGTTCGATCGACGTCATGACGCGGCGCTGGGCGGTCGACAGCGACGCATCATGCTGTGCGCGATAGGCTTCGCCGTAGCAGCGGAAGATATCCGCCACTTCCGGCCCCGAGCGGGCCATTGCCGCGACCGCTCAGAAGTATTGCGGCTTGGCAGGCGGCGGCAGGGTGGGCGCCGGACGCGGCAAGAGCTCGAAGGGGCTCGAGGTGGCGCAGACCTTGTTGGTGGCAATTCGCAGGTAATGGGCGGTGGTCGCGAGACTCCTGTGACCGAGCAGCAGTTGAATGGTGCGCACGTCGGCACCGGCCTCCAACAGATGCACGGCGAAGGCGTGCCTCAAACTGTGTGGCGTGACCGGTTTGGACAATCCGGAGAGGTCGTGCGCTTTCGCGCAGGCTTGTCCCACCGCACTCCTGGTAATCGGCTGGTCGGCACGATCGCCGGGGAAGAGCCATTCCTTCGGTCGCCGCATCTTCCAGTAATCGCGCAGGATCTCCAAAAGCTTGGGCGACAGCATCACGTAGCGGTCCTTCTGGCCTTTGCCCTGCTCGACGCGGATGACCATTCTCTGGCTGTCGATGCCCGTGGGCTTCAGCTGAACCGCTTCCGAGATGCGCAAGCCGGCGGCATAGCAAGTGGTCAGGATGGCGTGGTGTTTGACGTCGAGGACGCAACCGACGAACCGCTGAACTTCCTCGGGACTGAGCACGATCGGCAGCTTCTGCGGCTTCTTGGGAAGCGGGAGGACCTCTTCAGGCGCCCAGTTCCGATCGAGCGTCACATTGTAGAGAAAGCGCAGCGCCGCAATGGCGGTGTGAATCGAGCTGGGCGACAGCTTCTTCTCGTTGACCAGATAGACCTGATAGGTCCGAATATCCTCTCGCCCGAGCAAGTCCGGAGACTTGCCGAAGTGGCGGGCAAACAGCGAGACCTGTTGCAGATACGACAGCTGGGTGTTGAACGCGAGGTTGCGCACCTCCATGTCCTCGCTCATGCGCTGGCGAAGTTGGGTCATGACAAGCTCCTTTGTCGGATGGAATAGGCTGCAAGCAGCCACTCCATGCTGACGCAGTCGGGGCTTGTTGTGGACACATGACCAGCGCGACAGACGAAGCGATCAACACCACGCCGTCGGCACACAGCCTCCTTGCCGCTCCGCAATCGCGGAGCGGGTTAGTCCATTGCGGTTTATGCCGACCGCCGACCTATGCCGAATGGGCTCGTTTTCCCCAGGATTCATCGTGAGCGGCCGTAATCGGCTCGGCATAGTTTGTCTCCTGCCTCCGCTTTCAACAGCGGGGGACAGGACATGATTGCAGAAGAGTATTTGGGCAGGAGCCGGCTGTTTCGGCGCCTGAAGAGGGGACACCACGGACACCTCGTCGAGCTCTACGCAGCGCAGTTAGTGAAAGACGAGCTCGCTCGCCACGGCACATGGCGATGCCTGAACTTGGTCGGCGATCTCCTGAGTTGGATCGAAAGAAGCCGTTTGAAGCTGACCGATCTCGATGGGCGTGTGGTCGAACGGTATGTTAAGCATCGAGCGGGGAAGCAATGCATCCAGCGGGGCGACCGGGCGGCGCTGAATCGGTTGCTGACGGTGCTGCGCGAAGCGGGCATGATTGCACCTGCGCCACTGCCGCCGATCATCCCGGAGGACCGGGTGTTTGCCGGGTTCAGCGATTATCTGCGACAGGAACGCGGGCTGGCGCCAAGGTCTATCATCTCCCACCTGCTGGTCATTCGCCGCTTCCTGCGCGAGGTGAGCCCTGCCGGTGCCAGCGATCTCGGCAACATCAGTCAGGAGGACGTCACCGGCTACATCGCACGCCACGCTCGGGATGGAAGCGCGGCATCCGGGAAGGGAATGTGCTGGTCGCTGCGCGCATTTTCTCCGATATCTCCATCATAGCGGGTTGCACCCTCTCGCTCTTGCCGGCTGCGCGCCCTCCATCAGGCGATGGAGGCTCGCAAGCCTGCCGACCTATCTCTCCGCCGCGCAGGTTCGGAAGGTCCCCGATTGTTGCGATCGAACCACGGCAATGGGGCGGCGGGATTACGCCATTGGATTGCGCGCCAACGAGGTTGCGACCTCATCCTGGATGATATCGACCGGCGATCGGGGGAGATGCTCATTCGCGCCAAGGCCGGCAGCGAGCACGGATGCCGATGCCTCCCGACGTCGGCACAGCCATCGTTGCCTACCTGCGTGATGGCCGTCCGGCCTCACCATGTCGCCGGCTGTTTCTCCGCACATTGGCGCCCAATGTTGGCTTCGCCTCTGGCTGCGCCATCACGATGATCGCCAACGCTGCGCTCAAGCGTGCCGGAATCAGCGGCTACGCACACCACGGGGCACATATCTTCCGCCACAGCCTTGCCAACGAGCTTCTCCGATCCGGTGCGCCCTTGTCGGAGATCGGCCAGCCACTGCGACACGAGAGCCATGACACTAACACGCATCTACGCGAAGGTGGATATCTAGGCGCTCCGGACATTAAGCCTGCCATGGCCGGGAGGCGTGCAATGACCACTCTGCGATCGGCACTCGAGCAATATCTGAGTATGCGCCAAGGGCTCGGATACAAGTACCAGCCTCAGGCACGGCGGCTCGCCGACTTCGTCTCCTTCATGGAGCGCCACAAAAGCTGCGACCATCACCAGGAAGCTGGCCATAGGCTGGGCGACCTTGCCGGCCGATTGGCATGCAACTTGGGCATTGCGGTTGACCGATGTACGGGGCTTCGCGCGCCATCTCGCGAACACCAATCCGGAGACGGAAGTGCCGCCCGCCGGGATATTACCGCCCCTGAAGCGCGCCAAGCCCTATCTCTACAGCGATGTGGAGATCAACGCGCTGGTGACGGCGGCGCTGGCCCTGCCGTCTGCAAACGGTCTGCGACGATGGACCTACCATTATCTGTTCAGGTCGATCGCAGCGACAGGCCTGCGTCTGTCCGAAGCGATCGGGCTTCACCGCAGCGCCGTCGACCTTGACGAGGGCGTGCTGACAGTCCGAGAGAGCAAGTTCGGTAAGTCGCGCCTTGTGCCCTTGCATCCTACGACTTGCGCGGCTCTCCGCAGCTACGCCGAGCGGCGGGATGCTCACCTCGGGTCGCACTGCGGGATGCACTTCTTTGTGGCCGAGCGCGGCGGCCGATTGCTCCACCAATATGTCCATCGTGTTTTCTGGCGTTTGTCCCGCGAGATCGGACTGCGCGTGCGGACGATCACGCGGGGCCCCGGGTTCACGACTTCCGCCATCGCTTCGCCATCCAGACGCTTCTCGGCTGGTATCGCGAAGGGACCGACGTCGAGCAGCGTCTCCCAGTGCTTTCTACCTACCTCGGTCACACCTGCGTGCGACACCTACTGGTATCTCTCGGCCTGTCCGGAGTTGATGGAAGAGGCGGCAGGGCGCCTGACCAGCGGTGGGAGATCAGGCCATGAAGCAGAGCCGCAATGTCGCCCCCTCGTCGAGCGCTACTTCACCGAGGGCTCATGCGGCAGGCGCAATGTCAGTGCCAACACGATCGCATCCTACAGAGACACGTTCCGGCTGTTGTTCAGGTTTGCACAGGCGCGGCTCCGCAAGCTCCCGTCACCCTCATCCTCGACGATCTCAATGCCCCTTTCATCAGCGCATTCCTCGCCGATCTCGAGACAAAGCGAGGCGTCAGTGCCAGGACGCGCAATTTGCGCCTAACAGCCATTCGTTCCTTTTCCCGGTTCGTGTCCTTCGAGGAGCCGGCCCACAGCGCCCTTGTCCAGCGCGTCCTCGCCATACCGAGCAAACGCCATTACAAGCGTCACGCTTCATGTGATGATACTTTTGAAGGACTCCCCGCCACCAAATCCGTAGATAGCAACCGGCAAACTCGATGTAGCGGCGGCGTCCTCGACCACCCAGTACCATTGGATCCTGCGCGCAAACCGCGTGATCCTAGGTGATGCTCCGATGCCGAGCGCGTCGTTAGTGAGATCGCCAGGGAACTATCATCGTCGAGCGGACGTTCGAGTTTGGCACGAGAGGCGACCGTCGTCATTCGACGTCTGTCGTGTTCAGCTGTATCCGGTTGAAGACGTCTATGTTCGGAACCCGACATACTGAGGCGCAAGTATTCCGCCGTTGCGGCGGGAAACACCTGGTTTGCCGCTCTTGCTCGCACCTCGTCGGTGGCACGCCGATTGCATGGGACACGGTGAAGGATCCGTTACGACCATAGCGGTCTCGCAGTTTCCGGCCCAAGGA
>NZ_JAMYUY010000049.1:0-7257 GCF_040323385.1 Mesorhizobium sp. M0045 | reverse complement strand
GGGCGGGGCCGGGCCCCCCCCCCGCCCCCCCCCGCCCCCGGCGCACCCCCCCGAAAGTGGTCCGCGCTTGGTCCCCGGGGGGGGGCCCCCCCGCGCCCGGCGGCCCCCACCCCCCCCCCCCCCGAGGCGATCTATTCAGCGGCCTTGTGCGGTACGCTGTCTTCAACCCGCACATCGTCGTCTGAGAGGAATTCGGGAAGCTCGTCCCCATAGCCGTCGGCGCCGGCGCTGCTATCAGCGCCAGCACTGCCGTCGAGGTCGACCAGGCGCAGCGGCTCGGGCAGCCAGCCACTACCGGTCAGCAAGCGTTCGGCTTCCTTCGCCATATCTTCCTTTTTCAGGTGCTCGATCAGCTGCGCGGCCTGTTCGCCCTTCCCCTCTCGCACTGCCTCGAGAATGCGAGACTTGGTGATGCGGCCGAGATAGTTTTCGACTGTCGGTGTCCAGCCGGCGTCAACCATATCGAGACCGACCGCGCGTGCCAGTCGATCAGCTTGCGCGATCCGCTGCCGAACGCCGTGTGCCGAGATAGCGCCGCCATAGCGGTCGCCTTTCTCGTGGAGCGCGTTCAGGCCGTAGCTGACGCAATGGGCGAGCAACGCCTCGCGGCTGGTCTCATCAAGTGAGGCGATCCAGTCCCAAAGTGCATTGTCCTCGGTCGGCAGGTCCGATTTCCAGGCCTCATGGCGTTCAGCCACCGATTTCGCCGAGGGGCTGTCCTTCAGGTCACCTGGCTGCACAGGGAAGAAGACGTGGCGGATCGAGGCCTCAAGGCACCCCGTCGTGGTGCGGTGCTGGAACGTGTCAGTGACCAGCTTGTGCAAGAGCGCTGTCATGGCGACGTGAGGGTTGCCGGCAACGGCATCGCGCAACGCCAGCGTCCGGTGTGCGGTCAACTCTGTCACCAGTCGGTCCGGCAGGGGCTTGACCGCATCGTCCTCGTCTTGCTCGGACTCGACTGCCTGCCCGCCAATGGTGACAACGGCACGGTGCACCGACGAGCCGTCGGCAGCCCCGGATCCGCCGTCCCTTTTTGATTCGTTCGCGCCGTCAAATGACATCGGCGGCACGTCCTCAGGCCGGAGAAACCCGCGGTCGACCGAGAGCAAGCCATCGGCGTCGATGCTGACGAACGCGCCGGCGATGGCGATGTCGGCCGGATCGAACTGCTTTGGGCGCTTGTCGAAATTGGCGAGCGCGGTCTCGATTTCACCGAGTCGCTGATCGACGTCATCGGGCAGCTCGTCAGCACCCTCATATTCGGTTTCAAGCTTGGCATGCTCGGCGTTGAGGGCATCGATGGTAGCCTGCTCCTCGGACGAGAGATCGAGCGGGTTACTCTGCAGCTGATACAGCCCACGCGTTGCGTCGTAGGGGAAGCTGACAGCGACCTCGACCCACTTCCAACCCTCGGCTGCAACTTCGTGGGCAGCCGCCTTGAGCTTCTCGGTAACCAGGCGGTCCAGCAGCGCTGCATCCTGCAGCCAGCCGCCGTCATCCGACTGGAACAGGTCGTGCATCACGATACCACCCGCGGCCTCATAGGCGTCGGTCCCCACGAAGACGGCGCGCTTGTCGGAGGCACGCACCGTCGTTTCGGTCAGCATGCGCCGGATTTGATAGGGCTCTTTCGACCAGGCATCCCTGATCGCCTCCCAGACCTGCTCCTGGCGGGCGCGGTCTTCGGAGACCGTGAAAGCCATGAGTTGCTCCAGTGTCATGCCGTCATCGGCATACACATCGAGCAGCACTGGCGAGACAGAAGCCAGCCTAAGCCGTTGCTTAACGACGTTGACCGGCACGACGAAGGCTGCGGCAATCTCTTCCTCGCTCATGCCTTTTTGGCGCATGTCCTGGAAGGCGCGAAACTGATCGAGCGGGTGCAGCGGCGCTCGCTCAATGTTCTCGGCGAGCGACACCTCCTCGGCAACGATCGCACTGTGAGGAGCGCGCACGACACAGGGCACGAGGGCGGTCTTGGCGAGGCGCTTTTGCTTCACCAGCAGCTCAAGCGCGCGGAAGCGCCGGCCTCCGGCAGGTACCTCAAACATGCCAGTCTCGTTACCGTCGCTGTCGACGACGGGTAAAACGCTGAGGCTCTGGATCAAGCCGCGTCGGGCGATCGAGGCCGCCAGATCCTCGATCGAGATGCCGACCTTGACGCGCCGGACATTGGACTGGGAGAGCACCAGCTTGTTGAAGGGAATGTCGCGCGAGGACGACAGGGTGATCTTCTGAACGGCAGTAGCCATCGGATGTACTCCGCGACGGGCGGCCGAGAGCCTCCCTCTCGACCTCCAAACCCGTCATGAGAATTCCGTCACTCCTCTCCCTCTGATGTGCTCGGCAGCCACGCGACATTTGTCGCGGAGCAGGAGGTCGGCCCTGGCGCTCGGCAACGACTTCGCCGCAGCGGGTACGGCATCGAGGCAGACTTCGATCACGAACGCATCCGCGGCAAGACGCCGAACTGAAAGCGGGCGGCCATTACGCTGCCTCCCGCTGATCGTCGTCAGCGGCGACTTTGTCGGGCAAGAACCCCAAGAGATAATCCGCAGCCCTGCTCGCCAGAGAGGCCGCGCGAACGATCGCACGGTTATCCTCGCGCAGCACCTCCAGCCACGAGCCGATATAGTCGGCGTGACGCACGGTCGGCGTGATGCCCAGCGAGGCGCAGCAGAAAGCTGCACTTATCTCGGCAACCAGCTCTTCGAAGGCATACTTCTTGGTGCCGAAGGAACCGGACAAATCCCGGTTGAGGCGTGAGGCATGACCGGTGGCGTGCCCGAGTTCATGCAGGGCGGTCCGGTGCCAGTTGATCGGCTCGAAGTAGGCTTGGGGTGGCGGGACCCGCACATAATCGTGGGCCGGAGCGTAGAAGGCGCGGCTGCCATCAACCCGGAAATCGATCCCCGTCTGCTTGATCAGTGTCTCGACCTTTGGCTCGATCAGGCCGGGCAGGGGCGGTTGCGTGACCATCGCACCATCGTGGGGCAGCCCGTCGCATTGCGCGGCGTTGAACACCGTAAAGCGTTTGAGGAATGGAATCGATCGGGCTTGCTCGCCGGTTTCGTGGGCACGTTTTTTTTCGTCATCGGGCACGAACCGATCGGCGTAGACCACCGTCGTTCCATGCTCACCCTTGCGGACGCTGCCGCCAAGCGCGAGCGCCTGGCGGAAGGTCAGCCAGCTCTGTCCGGAAAAGCCCTGCTCGATAACCGAACCCCAGAGGATCAGGATATTGATTCCAGAGTATTGCCGTTCGGTGGCGGCGTTCTTCGGCATGGCGAGCGGCGCCTTCGCAGCCGCCGTTCCCCATGGCTGAACCCAGGGCAGGCGACCGTCCTCCAGCTCACCGATTATCTTGTTGGTGATGTCGTCATATAGGCTGGCCCGGGTCGGGGCAGCTTGGTGCCGATGCTTGGTCATTGCGAGTCTCCGCGCCGGGCGCTGGGAGCCTCTCTCCCAGCCTTCAACCCGTCAGTGCGCCAAGCGCGGTCCTCTAACTCTGATGGACTGGCAGGAAGACTTCGGTTGCCGACCAACTCCGAGGTGGGAGGCACCGTCCGAAACCGCAGCGTGAGGTGATCAGCAGAACCCCCTAACCGGGGCGCGCGGCAGTAGGCCCAGGAGACCCGGCAGTTAGCCCATAGAAACGAAGCAGCACGGATAGCTGAAGAGCCGTTTCACCGGCCACGGAAGTGGGGAGCTAGCCACAAGGCTCGTGGAGTGCGCGTCAGGGCAATCGTTCCGATTAGCAGGTCAAAGGAGCATCTTTGCCGCAGCCGCTGCCGTTGGAGCTTTTCGCAGCAGCATATTTAAAGAAAGATCGCGCGGCAGAGCATCTGAAATGGCGAGATAGAAACGTGCGCTCAATGAGACCCGCGATCGGTCTGTTTTCAGGCCAAACGATCGGATCATAGAGATTGGCTGAGGGCTCCGCTTGAAAGTTCCCGACCAATTCGACGAGACCACGCCTCTGCGCGTCGAGATTGCAGCACGAATTGCCTTTCCCGATGGCTCGTTGGGCGCTGCGGGCCTGCGCAAGGAACGTAACGCCGGTCGACTTGAAACGGAGCTAATCGCCGGAAAGGAGTACGTCACCTTGCTGGCGATCGCCAAAATGAGGGAACTATGCCGCGGACGTCGAAAGGGCCACGCATCGTCTGGCGGGACGAAAGCCGGAAGAAAGACGGAACGCTCCGAAACAAAGCTGGATGGTTTATCCGCGATCGAACAACGTTCATCAGCGCTGGCAGCAGCGAAAAAGGCCGTCCAGGACCTGAAGCTGAAAAGGCGCTCGCGACCTACATCGCCAGCAAGTACCACCGAGCGCGCGGTGCCGAAGATGTCTTGATAGCCGATGTCGTCAGCGTTTACCTGAGAGAGGTTGCACCGAAGCATGCCGCGCCGGAAGAGACGGCGGCTCGGCTGGACAAGATCCTCGATTTCTTCGGGGAAAAGACGCTCGCCGCTATCAATGGCAAGCTTTGCCGCGACTACGTCGCGTTCTGTCCCACCGAAGCCGCTGCGCGCCGCCAACTCGAGGATCTTCGTGCGGCCATCAACTACTACCGCAGGGAAGGCCACACGACTGCCGCACCGACGATTGTCCTGCCTGACAAGGCCGGTGCGCGCGAGCGCTGGTTGACGCGCAGCGAGGCGGCCGCCCTCATCTGGGCCGCGTGGCGTATGAAGCAGAAATGGAAGGGCCGGGAGAGCGACCGGCGTACCGGACGACACCTCGCCCGCTTCATGCTTGTCGCGCTTTATACAGGAACGCGCTCTGCCGCAGTCTGCGGTGCCGCCATCCGTCCAACCAAAGGGCATGGTTATGTGGACCTCGACCGCGGCATCTTTTACCGCCGCGCCGCTAGCGCAAAGAAGACCAAAAAACGCCAGCCGCCTGTGCGCTTGCCCGACAGGCTGTTGGCGCATCTCCGCCGCTGGGCGTGCACAGATCTCGATATCAGGACCAAGGCGCGCGGCAAGAGCGCAAATACTGGTCGTAAGATATCGCAAGACTTTGTGGTGGAGTGGAATGGAAAGCCGGTGGGGTCGGTCAAGAAGAGCTTCAGGAGAGCTCGCGACGCAGCCGGCCTCGGTCCCGACGTCACTTCGCACACGCTTCGCCACACCGCTGCGACCTGGCTGATGCGGGCCGGCGCCGACATGTGGCAGGCGGCGGGCTTTCTCGGCATCACCGTGGATGTTCTGATCGATACTTATGGCCACCATCATCCCGACTTCCAGGCAGACGCCGCCGAGAAGATCGCGAAGAAGCACGTTGCGCCAAGGCGACGAAAACCTCGCTCGGGATAGGTGACGATGAAAACGTGAAGTCCCGCGCGGTGACACCACAGGTTCCCCACACAAAGCCCGAAAGGAAATGCAATCATTGCGGAGCGAGCGTGACGAAAGAGCTTTGCCTGGTAGCGCACATCGTTCGGGACGATGGGGTCGCAGGTTCAAATCCTGCCACTCGCACCCCCGCTCAAAAAGGTTTTCTTCGGCACGATGGGTAAAGACCTGCGAGCACTCGCGTCCGGCACGCTCGACGAGATCGCCGGGAGCGGGCACAGCGCGATCGAGGGGACGGATCAAGTGCCCGGCTACGTAGCGGGCCTGCTCCATATGATGTTTTGCTGCCCGTCGCGTCGATAGGGACGCCGGGGAGCGCAGCTCAGTGATGCACCAGGCAGAGAACATCGCGATAAGCGCCGTCGCCGTGGGATCTGGCGTCCAGCGCCAGCTCCGCGTCTTTGGCAACGTAGCCGACGAATGTTGGTCAGTTCCGCCGAAACTATGAAAAATGATCCTATTTCATGAAAATTGATGCCACAAGGCAACTTTTCCGAAAAACGATTCTAATACATTGCTGAAGTCGACAAAGTAACAATTCCGCCATCGGCTGATATTTGCACCAGTGGCAAAGCGGATGACGCGCACACCCGTGGCATTGATGGCTTCGGCGAAGAAATGATGGGTGGTGTCGGCTTCGAAGCCGAATGTCTCTCCCGCCAGATGGAAGACGCTTATCTGCCTGCGACCGTCCGCAAGCTGGCGGTAAATACGGACGCCGCCAAACTCGACCTGATAGAAGGCTCCGGCCTTTTCACCTTGGGCATAGATCTCCGAACCGGAGGGAAAGAAGCTGACCGGCTGTAGCGGTGTCGGATCGAACGCGGGCAGGCAGGCTCGACTGCAAAGAGTGTGACGGCAGCGAAATTCTGGAGGTCGATTGGGCGTGCATGGCTGTTTTCCCGGTTGGTCCGTGACACGGCAATCGCGCGAATCCGCAGGCCGCGAAATTCGGTTATGTCCCTACGGGGAAATTACCTAGCGCAGAGGCGCTAGCGGTCTGGCCCAATGCTGCACAGGATCGTCAGGCCGTTGGGAGCAATGCAGAACGGTTTTCGGGGTACCATGCACGATCCGGGAGAGAAGAGGGCGCCGGATTGACACCATCCAAATACACCGACCGATCCTGTCGCTCAGGGAAATTGAGGCGCCGACCTCAACCAGGAATGCTGCAATCTTTTTGCCTCACAAACGCCCTGCCATCCACACTCCCCATCTGAGTCGGTCAGTGGTGCATCTTGGCCTGCTACCCCGACACGATCGAGACCGTGCTTTCCGGCGACCAACGCAGCACGACATCCTGACCTTCCGGCAGCCTGACGGCACCGGTGTTCAGCACAATCACCTTGAGCGTCTGGCCAGCACGCTCGACAAAGTAGGTGCTGCTATTTCCGGCGAAGATGCGCTTCGACACCTGGCCTCGCAGCACATTCGTATTGGCCGCATCCGTAGCCTCGGCATCATCAGTGAAGATGCGGATGCGTTCGGGCCGCACGGCGCAGCTTGCCTTGGCCCCAGCGGCAAGCTTGGCACCCGAGCCGACGGCAATCGCTGTGCCGTCCGGCAGCCGAATACCCTTGCTCGTGCTTTCGCCGCGAAGGATGTTGGCGTCGCCCAGGAAGGTGGCGGCAAACTCACTCTTCGGCCGATTGTAGATCTCCTCGGGCGGGCCTTCCTGCACCAGCTTGCCATCGCGCAGAATGCCGATTCGGTCGCTCATCGTCAGCGCTTCTTCCTGGTCGTGGGTGACGAAGATGGTGGTAATGCCGATCTCGCGCTGGATGCGCTTGAGCTCGATCTGCATGTCGACCCGCAGCGCTTTGTCGAGAGCGCCGAGCGGCTCGTCGAGCAGAAGCACACGCGGCTTGGTGATGATGGCGCGAGCGAGCGCCACCC
>NZ_JAMYUY010000048.1:0-8271 GCF_040323385.1 Mesorhizobium sp. M0045 | reverse complement strand
CCTCACCTCTCCCGCGCGAGTCAATGAGGACGGCGATCTATGACGGGCTGCGCTTCACGGCGATGTCATCGGAAATCAAGGCGGCATCGCGCGCGGAACCCTCTTTGGCCTGGCGAGCATCGCCATACTCGCGCTGCTGCCGCTGGTTGTCCGCGATCAGCTTGGAGGAGGACCGCTCGCCTATGGCACGCTCATGGCCGGCTTCGGGACAGGCGCTGTCTTCGCCGGCATCTCCAATAGGCTGTTCAGACGGATCTTGTCACAAGAACGGCTGATGACGCTCTCCTGCGTCGCCTGCGCTGCATGCTCTCTTTCCCTTGCACTGACCTGTTCGATTGCAGTGGCCGCAATTGCGCTCGCCTTGGGTGGCGCGGGTTGGGTCACCGCCTGGTCCGGGGTTGGCGTGAGCGTGCAGCTGGCGAGCCCACGCTGGGTCGTGAGGCGCACGATCTCGATCTACTATGCTTTAGTAAATGGCGGCATCACGGCCGGCAGTTGGGTGTGGGGCACGGTGGCGCAGAACCATTCCCTGGCCTGGGCGCTGGAGGGGTCCGCTGGTGCTCTGTTGCTCGTGGCTGCAGCCGGGGTCCTGTTTCCTCTTCGCGAGCGCCACGAGTCCGAGCCCGATCCTTTGGAGCAATTTGACACACCGGTAGTTGCTCTTGAACTGAAGCCAAGAAGCGGACCTATCGTAGTCAAGGTCGAGTATCTGGTACCCGAGGAAAACGTCGAGGCGGTTCCTGGACCTCATGCGCCAGCGCCGGCATGTACACAGCCGCGTCGGTGCTCGACACTGGACGCTGTGCAGCGCAACCTTCAGAAGCACATTCCGCACGCCGACCTGGACGGACTACCTTGGCCTAAACCATCGTCTCACGACAGCAGACAAGGAACTGGACGAAAGGGTCCTCCTCCTGCACAGAGGGGAGCTTCCACCTCAAATCACGCTTTTGATCGAACGATCGACGAGCCCGCCCCGCAAGGCCGAGCAAACGATGCCTTATTTCCCCCGCCATTGAAATTGGTCTCGACGAGATACTCACCTTCACGAAATATGTTCACGGGATGTGCCGTAAAAGCCAAAATGTATTGCTTTTGCAGTATCCATCCGGCTCAGCGCCTTGTCTGGACTGTTAACGACTGGTCTTAAGCGTGCTCTTATGAGCGCACTTAGGAGTGGTTTATGGGTCAGATCACGTTGCTCACAGGCCCGAACGTCGGCGGCGGCGGAACGAGGAGGGAACGATGTCATATTTGGAGGAGCGCCGCAAGCGGACAGGCGGCGATCTACTCGATCACATTAAGAGGCGGTGCAGCGTCTCGACGTCCTGTTCGATATCGAGCGCGAGATCAACGGACTGAGCGCCCAAGCGGCGCTCCTGCGCTCGCCAGATGCGTAGCGCTGCAGTCATTGGAGGACCTTCACGCCTGGCTGATCGCGCAGCTTGCCAAACTCTCGCGCAACCATGATCTCCCCAAGGCCATCAACTACATGCTGCGCGCTGGCCGGCGTTCGCCCGCTGCCTCGGCGACGCAGGGTCTGCATCACGAACAATGCGGCGGAGCAGGCCCTGCGCTGAGGGCTGGCTCGCCGAGATCGCTATCGAAATGGAACCCGAAGACAATTTGATCTGGGTCCACAGCTCCACCACGAAAACGGCGTGATGGCTTTCTCCCAATTCGGCGTCGAAAGCCTTCAAAACATCATCGCCATCCATCGCGACGAAAACAAATAGGGCCGTCCACGTCCCTCACCGGATGGATAACTTTTGCACCTCACGAAGCAGTGTGTAACGTGGAAACACCGCTGGTATCGCGCGATGGACGACCTCGATCGAAGAATACGCCCTACAACATCGCAACTGCCTCTCACTTTCAGAACGGGCGGAATTGGTCCGTTCCTCGGCCGCCTCATGCATGCGTCGAGTGCAAAAGTTACGATCGGCTGGCGGAATCATTGCAGACATCTCGTTGGTGAATCCGAAAGCGCTCGCTGTAGTGTGGAGCTAGACCGTGAGCGTCTTGACCTTGTTGATGATTCAAGCGCGCGATGCGTGCGACGGCAGTGACGTCAAACCGATGGGAATCCAAAATTCCGAGTCTTTTATCTCGATCAATCCACTTGACAGGGCTCATGTGTGTGTCTGTGTGCGATCGAAGATGAGCTCACGTCTGCCCCGCGGAGGAAGGGTTCGGCCGCACCTTGAACAAGACAGACGAGATCGTCGCCGAAGCGACAGGCAACGCCCATGGCGGCGGTGCGTGTGCTGTCGCCCTATGTCGGCCGAATGGTCGTCGACAAGACGGCACACTGATCGCCTCGGGGAAGCCCTCAAGCCACCAACGACGGCAATAAAGGGGAATCCTAAGGCGCCCCAAGGCCTAGGGCTCATCCGTGTGTGATGAAGAAGAGCTCCCGTGTGCGGCCCCGGAGGCTGAGACATTTCAAAGAACACGTCCTTGTGGCGCCGGCATTTCAGCAGCCGATGCACTTTGGCGCAAACTCTCTTCTCCATGGTGATACCGTTTAGCCGTCGCCCCTCGAACAGATACTCGTTTGAGGCGACAAGGCATCGACATACAGCGGGTTGACCGCGCCACTAACTCAACCGGGGAACTGGAACATGACGATTTCTCGACGCGACCTGATCAAAGTGGGCGTAGGCGCTGGAGCGGCTTTGTCGATCCCTTCGGTCCTGCGGGCGCAGACGGTGCCAGCCGACGCTCGGACGGTGCGCATGGTTATGTCAGGTGACCTCCGCGCTGTCGATCCGTACGTATCGGGCGCTAACATCACCGTCAACCACGCCCTAGGGATTTACGACACTCTCTTTGCAATGGACTCCAAGTTTATGCCGCAGCCGCAAATGGTAGGTCAGTGGGGCGTTTCCGACGACAAGAAAACCTATACGTTCGAACTGCGGGATGGCTTGGGCTGGCACGACGGCACTCCCGTTACTGCAGCGGATTGTGTCGCCTCGATCCGTCGCTGGATTCGCACCCCCGGCGGCGCCGGACCACTGGTTATGGATCGGGCAAAGGATATTTCGAAGAAGGACGAGAGGACGTTCATCATTGAGCTCAAGGAGCCGCTGGGATTGTTGATAGAAATCTTGGCGGCGCAGCATATATTCATCATGAGAGAGAAGGACGCGAGCCTCCCTGTAACAGAACAGGCGACCGCGAATATCGGATCGGGGCCGTTTAAATTCAATCAAGCGCTTGCCATGCCTGGCGCGAGCTTCACCTATGACCGCAACGAGCACTACGTGCCACGTAGCGAGTCACCCGACGGGTTTACCGGTGGCAAGGTCGTCAAGGTTGATCGTGTCGTATGGAACAACGTCGCCGATCAGCAGACTGCACTGGCGGCCTTGCAAGCGGGTGAGGTCGATTTCCTTGAGGCGCCGCCGCCCGATTTTTATCCCGCGATAGAGAGCGATCCCAATCTTGAACTTCAGGTATTGAATAAGGGGGGGGTGGACATGTTCTTGCGCATGAATGCGCTTCAAAAGCCGTTCGATAATGTCAAGGCGCGACAAGCGATGCTTAACTTGATCGACCAGGAGGCGTTTTCGCACACTGCGTCACCCGATCCGAGGTACACCCGCACCGTCGTTTCCCGATTTGGAAATAGCTCGATCTATTCAAATGACGAAAATACCGGCTGGTTCAAGAAGGGCGGCGATCAAGAAAAGGCGAAGCAACTGTTCAAGGAGGCCGGATACGCCGGCGAGAAGGTCGTCATTCTCCAGCCTTCGAATGTAGAATCGATCAGCAACGCCTCGCAACTCCTGGCAGCTGCGCTGCGCAAAATCGGGGTCAATGCCGAGCTTGCGCCGAGCGACTGGGGCGGAGTTGTCGCGCGCCGGGCGAATAAAGGCCCAGTTGAGAGTGGCGGTTGGAGTATTTTCATTACGGACGCATCGGATTTTTCCTTCGGCGATCCAATAGTATCTTCATCTTACCTGGCCGCGAACGGGGTGGAGGGCTGGTTTGGGTGGGTGAAGAACGATGAGTATCAGGCACTTCTGGCAAAATGGCTGGATGTTGAAACGATAGAAGAGCGGAAGGCCCTAGCCCGCAAGATGCAACAGCTTTGGTGGGACTTCGTCGGCATCGTGTTTCTGGGTCAGGTTGTGTCGCCAATCGCACGCCGCAAGACGCTCACCGGCCTTATCGGCGTCCCGGATTACGTCCCGATGTGGAACATGCAGAAGGCCTAAGGACAGTGGCTGCCTACATCCTGCGCAGATTGATTTCGACCATCGCCGTTATGGCGATGGTCGGGATCTTCGTCTTCCTGCTTCTCAGGCTGGCGCCCGGCGACCCGGCGGACATGCTCGCCGGCAACACGGCCACGCCACAGATGATCGCTGCCATCCGCGAACAGCTCGGACTCAACGAGTCTCTGCCAGTTCAGTTCGCCAACTGGGCGTTCAGCATCCTCCGCGGCGACCTCGGGACCTCAATTTTCACGGGGCGACCCGTTCGCGATCTGATCTCACAGCGACTGGAGCCGACCATTTCCCTTTCGATCCTGACGATGATCCTTTCGGTCACGATCGGAGTTTCCTTTGGCATCCTTGCGGCATGGCGCGCTGGCGGTCTTGTTGATCGCATCCTCACGGCATTCGCGACGCTTGGTTTTTCTGTCCCGGTGTTTGTCATCGGCTTCTTTCTCATATACCTGTTCGCTATCAGGACACGTTGGCTACCGGTCCAAGGATACGTGCCGATCGACAATGGCCTCGGGCCGTGGCTTGTGCACCTGATCCTGCCGACCGTGACTTTGAGTGTTCCCTACATTGCTTTCATCGCCCGGATCGCCCGGGCGAGCATGCTCGAAGTTCTATCGGAAGACTATATGCGAACAGCCGCTGCCAAGGGCGCGTCGTCTTATTCCATGCTTTTCCACCACGCTCTGAAGAATGCGGGCGTCCCGATCCTCACCGTGATCGGCTTAAGTTTTGCAGGTCTGATCTCTGGCGTCGTCATCACGGAAACGGTGTTCAACATACCTGGTGTCGGTCGTTTGGTGGTCGATGCGACCAACAACCGCGACTATCCCATCATTCAAGGTGTGCTCATCCTGGTTTCGGGTCTCTACGTCCTTATCAATCTCGCAGTCGATCTTTCCTACACCCTGGTCGACCCCCGCATCCGGTACTGATTATGACGCTCCTCTCCGCACCAGTTGAATACGTCCCGACGGGCCGCCTGCGAATATCTGACCTTCCCCGTTTGGCAAGACGGCATCCGCTCGTCCTTGTAGGCGGCGGCCTCTTGGCGCTGTTGATCGTATTAGCACTCGCAGCCCCGCTTTACGCCGGCGATCCATTGAACATGGATCCATTCAAACGCCTGCAGCCGCCGTCAGCGGACATGTGGCTCGGAAGCGATAATCTGGGCCGTGACGTGTTTGCTCGAACGGTGTTCGGCGCCCGGATCTCACTCATGGTCGGATTGACGTCGGCGGCGGGCGCGGCTTTGGGCGGCCTTCTGATCGGTGTCATCGCCGGTTACAACCGCGGCTTCGATAATACCGTAATGCGGGTCATGGACGGCCTTATGTCGATCCCGACGATTCTGCTGGCAATCGCCCTTATTTCTCTGACGGGCCCAGGAATCGGTATCCTCATCGTCGCCGTTACGATCCCCCAGTTGCCGAGCGTCACGCGGCTGGTTCGTTCGGCGGTTCTGAGCGTTCGGGAGCGTCCTTATGTGGAGGCCGCCCTCTGCGGCGGTGCGCGCCTGCCGAAAGTGCTATGGCGGCATATCCTGCCGAGCACCATTCCGCCGCTTATGGTGCAGAGCGCCATTGTCTGCGCAGATGCGATTCTGACTGAGGCTGGGCTGAGCTTCCTAGGCGTGGGCGTGCCGCCCGAGATCCCCAGTTGGGGCAACATGATTTCAAGCTCTCGACTCTATCTCGCTATCGCCCCATTGACGGTCTTTGCCCCCGGCATCTGCCTTGCCGTGATGGTCCTTGCCGTCAACCTGCTCGGGGACGGCCTGCGCGACCTATTCGATCCCCGCGCGAAGCGGAGACGTTGACATGCTGATGCGAGAACCCGCAGGGGATGACGTGCTTCTCGAAGTGCGAGACCTCGAGACGCACTTTTACGGCGAAGAGAGCGTCACCCGTGCCCTAGGCGGCATCAGCTTCCAGGTGAAGAAAGGTGAAACGCTCGGCGTCGTCGGCGAGTCCGGATGCGGGAAGAGCGTCACCGCCCTCTCCATCCTTCGCCTGCTGCCGAAGCTGACCGCCAGGACTGTCGGCGGCGAGGTCCGCTTTCACCGACGTGACCTCCTTGAGCTGTCCGATCGGGAGATGCGACAGATCCGCGGCGATCAGATCGCCATGATCTTCCAGGAGCCGATGACGAGCCTGAACCCGGTCTATACGGTCGGCCGCCAGATCGCTGAGGCGGTGCAGATCCACACCAAAGCATCCCGCTCCGCGGCCATGAAGAAAGCAGAAGAGATGCTCCGTCTCGTCCGCATTGCGGACCCCCAGCGGCGCGTTAACGACTATCCTCACGAAATGTCCGGCGGGATGCGCCAGCGCGCAATGATCGCTATGGCTCTTGCCTGCTCACCAGAACTATTGATCGCCGACGAGCCAACCACTGCGCTTGACGTCACCATCCAGGCACAGATCTTGCGGCTCATCGTCGACCTGAAAGAGCGCACAGGAACGGCCGTCATCTTCATCACGCATGACCTGGGCGTTATAGCCGAGACATGCCAACGCGTGATCGTGATGTATGCTGGCCGTATCGTAGAACAAGCGAACGTGATAGATTTATTTGCGCGTCCCGCGCATCCCTACACTCAGGGCCTCATGCGATCGGTGCCTGACCGGCGGCGCGGGCGACAGCGCCGCCTTCCGGAAATTCCCGGCATTGTCCCAAGTCTTCGCGAGCCTATTGTCGGGTGCAGCTTTGCTCCTCGCTGCCCGTTCTCTATCGACATTTGCCGCGACAAGACGCCCACCCTGCGTGACGTCGGGTCGAGCCATGCCGCAGCTTGCTGGCGCGCCGAAGAGGTGATGGGCGCATGACCGGTCCTTTGCTGAAAGTCGAGAATCTGACCAAGCATTATCCGCTTGGCTCGGGAATCCTCAAGAAGACAGTCCCAGTGATCCGGGCGGTGGAGGATGTATCCTTTTCCGTCGAGGCGGGCGAGACGCTCTGCATCGTCGGCGAATCCGGCTGCGGCAAGTCGACTGTCGCGCGGCTCCTGATGCGACTCGTGGAGCCGACGGGCGGGCGCGTGCTGATCGACGGGACCGATATCGCGGGCCTCAAGAAGGACGCGCTTCATGCGTGGCGCCGTCGGATGCAGATGGTCTTTCAAGATCCTTACTCGTCCCTGAATCCCCGTCTCACGGCCGAACAGATCATCACCGAGCCTGTCGAGAATTTTGAGCGCCTCAGCCGGCGCCAGCGCCAGGCGCTTGCCGCGGATCTTCTCCGAAAGGTCGGAATGTCGCCTGAGCTGATGCGTAGGCTCCCGTCCGAGTTGTCGGGCGGCCAGCGGCAGCGTCTCGGGATCGCGCGAGCGCTGGCCCTCCAACCATCGCTCATTGTCGCCGACGAGGCGGTCTCAGCCCTTGACGTCTCCGTGCAGGCACAAATCCTGAATCTGCTTCTGGATCTCCAGCAGCAGATGGGCATCGCCTTCGTCTTCATTTCGCATGATCTGGGCGTAGTGGAGCATATCGGGCATCGTGTGGCGGTTATGTATTTGGGGCGGATCGTAGAGCTCGCCCCGTGCGAGGCGCTGTTCGCCAAGCCGGTCCATCCCTACACCGAGGCGCTGATCGCGGCCGCGCCGGTGCCGGATCCGACGCTAGTTCGGCTGGAGGTGCCGGTCGAGGGCGAGGTGCCAAGCCCCATTAATCCGCCGAGCGGGTGCGCGTTTCACCCGCGCTGTCCACTTGCGGTTGAGCGTTGCCGCATCGAAGTCCCGCCTTTGGTACCGACGGCCGACGGCCGCGTCGCGGCTTGTCACGTGCGCGCTCCGGCTAAAGACATACCGCTCCAGCCGGCTCCGGCTGTAGCAGGCGATCATACCCCTGCACATGTGGCTCAGCCTTATGAGCCGGTCATGGGGTTTTGGAAAACAAAAGTCTAGCCCTAGTAAATCATATACACGTGGGAAGTAGGAGATACTATGAATTCTCACGAAGACCGTCACTCTGCGATTCAGCGAGATGGTGGCTTTGATACGGTCGGGTCGATAGAAACGAATGTTGCAAACGGT
>NZ_JAMYUY010000047.1:0-8875 GCF_040323385.1 Mesorhizobium sp. M0045 | reverse complement strand
CCGTTCTCTGACAGCAGGAATTCAACCGTGCCCGCGCCTGTATAGCCGGCCTCCACACAGATCGCGCAGGCGGCGTCGTGGATACCGTGTCTTCGTCTCGGGGCTGTCCTCGGTCTAGACTAGTGCCCGTCCTTAAACGTCTGTTTTTCCGGCTGATTGATGGTCGTTTGGCCGCTCAACCCATGCTGCTTTGCGGCGCGTGGTGGGACGAGGGCGTGCAGATCGCGACCGAGAGTGCTTGCTGCGGTGATGCAAGCATAGGGCTGTATCGGCCGGCACTCGCCGGCGACACTGAGCACGGCCCGATCAGTGGCGTCAGCCGGGTCTGAGGCGGGTGAAGAGGGCGAGATTGTACGCGACCACCGAGGACCAGACGTAAGCCTTGAAGTGGTTGAGCCCGCTCCAGGTGCAGCGGGCCAAGCCATACGCGCGCTTCAGGCAGGAGATGCTGGCCTCGATACCAGCGCGGAACTTGCGCAGCTTTCGATGCTGCGCAGTATGCTCGAAGCTCTGGCGGGCAAGCCAACGCCTATGCGCCAACGTTCTATAACAGCCGGTCTCACGGATCCGGCTATGGCGCAGAAGGAAAGAGAGTAGCTGCTGGCGTTTAGGGCGCAGGTCGTCGGCCTCGGATGAATCAATCATCCGCCAGCGTAGGAGTGCCTTGCTTGTTTCAATTGCCGGGACGAATTGCAACAAACCTTGTGAAAATTCATGCGAATGTTAACATTCTTAAACGATTATTTAATGTCAAAATAGCGGTTTCCACGGTGGACGACCTAGACCGAAGGATTCTTACGGCGCTGCAGAAGAACAACCGGCTCTCCTTTGCCGAACTCGCGGAGCTTGTCGGTTCTTCGGCAGCCTCATGCATGCGTCGAGTGAACAAGCTGCGTTCTGACGGAGTGATCGTTGCGGACATCTCGCTGGTGGATCCGAAAGCTGTCGGCAAATCGCTCACTGTTGTTGTGACGGTTGAGTTGGACCGTGAGCGTCTTGACCTCGTCGACGATTTCAAGCGCGCGATGCGCGCGGCCAAAGAGGTTACCCAGTGCTACATGATTACGGGCGACGCCGATTTTGTGCTGATCGTGGCCGTTGAGGACGTCGAGGCCTTTGACGTCTTCGTCAAGACAAAGCTCTATACCAACCCTAACGTCCGAAAATTCCAGAGCATGATTTCGCTTGATCGTGTCAAATTCGAGCCGCGGGTAACAGTGTAGAGTTGGGCGGGCTGCGCTGAAGTCATCACTCTGGGCCGCGTTTTGAAACCGCCATTGCGCGTCCAGCATCAGATTGAGCTTTTTCGCCTAAGCAACTGTGCGATGTAGAGGGCGCAGTCGATCCTGCGTGAGGACGGTGTGAGTTGCCCGACCCTTCGACGCAGTCAAAGTAACCGTCCCGATGTAAGGAAAAAGAATGGCAACCCCGATGACACAGATCTTGCCTGTTCTTTCAACTGTCGATGAGCATTACCGTGACCAACGGCGCTACCCGGACGGGGTCGCTTTCATGGATGGGCAATACCTGCCGATGTCCGAGGCCAAAATCTCCGTGCTCGATTGGGGTTTCCTGCACTCCGACGCCACGTATGACACGGTGCACGTCTGGAATGGCAGGTTCTTCCGGTTGGATTTGCATCTTGATCGCTTTTTTGGGGGCGTGGAACGGCTGCGAATGAAGCTGCCCTATGATCGCGAGAAAATAGAGTCGATCCTGAGAAATTGTGTCGCTTTGTCGGGCCACAGATCGGCGTACGTGGAGATGATCTGCACGCGCGGTTCGTCGCCGACATTCAGCCGCGATCCCCGCCAAGCGGAGAACCGCTTCATCGCGTTTGCGATCCCCTTTGGATCGGTCGCCAACAAGGAGCAGTTGGAAAGAGGCTTGCACGTCGCGATTAGCGAGACTGTTCGCATCCCGCCTAAATCGGTCGATCCCGCCATCAAGAACTATCATTGGCTCGATCTCGTGAAGGGCCTTTTCGACGCCTACGACATGGGAGCGGAGACAGCGCTAATCGTGGATACGAACGGACATATTGCGGAGGGGCCCGGCTTCAATGTGTTCGTTGTCAAGGACGGATCCTTGCGGACACCCGCTTTTGGGGTGTTGCCGGGCATCACGCGCCGGACTGTGTTCGATCTCTGCGCCGAGATTGGGCTGTCGACCGCGGCTGCTGAGATTAGTCGTGCTGAGATCAAAGGGGCTGACGAGGTGTTCATCACCTCGACTGCCGGCGGCATTATGCCCGTGACTCGTATCGACGCCGCTGCGATCGCTAATGGGCAGGTCGGGGCCGTCACTCGCCGGCTTATGGATCTCTACTGGCACAAGCACGATGATCCGAAATGGTCGACTGCTGTCATCTACCCGCGATGAGAAAACGAACCATGCGACAGCAACTTGCCCAGCGGTTTCGTGACGATGATGACTGAGCTGTCGTCACGCAGGCTGCCGAAAAACGAGCAGGCGCGCTTCGGCGGGGCGTCGCTCTGGATTTGGTGGACTGGCCGATACACGCAGACATCTCCTGCCGCTGCGAGCCCAGGAGTCGTAAGACGGGCGCGATCCGCGACAGTGCGGCAACTCAGTGCGCCGCCGAGTCGCGCCGCGCGCCGAGGACGCCTATCTCAACGAGGCGACCGACCCGTCCGCGAAATGGTGATGCCGGCTTGCTCGATGTCACAATCCCAATATGACGCGCTCGCAGCTGGCTACGTGACCTATGGCCTCGTGGCGTGCGGTTGAGCGAATCGATAGCCGTTACCGCTCTGAGCGTCCAGTCTTCACTGGTCATGTACTTGTGTAGGGCGTACTCGACGCCATTCTTGCGAAGTTGCCGATGAAAAACGCTTATATTGCCTATTTGTCAGCGGAACTGACTGGCTTGAAGTCGGCAGGGCTCTACAAATCCGAGCGCGTCATCGCCTCGACGCAGTCGTCGGAGATCGAACTCGCGGATGGCAGCAAGGTCCTGAATTTCTGCGCCAACAACTATCTCGGTCTCGCCGACAATGAAGATCTGCGGAAGGCGGCTAAGGCTGCGCTCGACCGCTATGGATACGGCATGGCGTCGGTCCGCTTCATCTGCGGCACTCAGGAAGAGCACAACCAACTCGAGGCGCGCATCTCCTCATTCCTCAATATGGAAGATGCGATCCTCTATTCATCCTGTTTTGACGCCAATGCCGGTTTGTTCGAGACGCTGCTCGGCGAGGAAGACGCCATTATTTCCGATGCGCTGAACCACGCCTCGATCATTGACGGCGTACGGCTTTCGAAGGCCAAGCGCTTCCGCTACGCCAACAATGACATGGAAGCGCTGGGAGAGGAACTTAAGAAGGCCGAGGGCAGCCGCTTCAAACTGATCGCAACCGATGGTGTGTTTTCCATGGACGGCATCATCGCCAATCTTGGCGGCGTTTGCGATCTGGCCGAGAAATACGGCGCGATGGTCATGGTCGACGATAGCCACGCGGTCGGCTTCGTTGGCAAGCATGGGCGCGGCACGGCGGAGCATTGCGGCGTCGAGGGCAGGGTGGACATCATCACCGGCACACTGGGCAAGGCGCTCGGCGGCGCCTCGGGCGGCTACACGGCAGGCAGACGCGAGGTCATCGACTGGCTTCGCCAGCGCTCGCGGCCGTATCTCTTCTCCAATACGCTGATGCCCGCAATCGCAGGGGCGTCGCTGAAGGTGTTCGATCTGATCGAACAAGGCGATGCGCTGCGCCAAAAGCTCTCTGACAATGCCGACCGCTTCCGCTCGAAGATGTCGAAGGCGGGCTTCACGCTGGCTGGCGCGGACCATCCGATAATTCCTTTAATATTGGGCGACGCAGGCCTCGCGCAGCAGATGGCCGAGAGGATGCTCCAGCGCGGCATTTATGTGATCGGTTTCTGCTTCCCCGTAGTGCCGAAGGGTCAGGCGCGCATCCGCACGCAGATGTCTGCCGCACATTCGAGTACGGATGTCGACCGTATCGTCGAGGCATTCACGGAGATTGGCAGGGAATTGGGAGTCATCCGATGTCCAACATGAAGTAACCCTTTCGTAAATGTTCGCGAGTGGCACCTGATGCCTAGCCGAAACGAGTAGGGCCCGCCCGCCTCGTTAGTCTAGGTGATCGCCCCAAAGAACCTGCACTGGTTTATCTGTCTGGAGAGCAAAATGCCCAGGATTGTTGTTATCGGCGCCGGGATCACCGGTGTATCGACTGCGTATGCTCTTTTGGAGCGTGGTTATGATGTCACTGTATTAGATCGTCAGCGGTATGCCGCGATGGAAACGTCATTTGCCAATGGCGGACAGCTCTCGGCAAGCAATGCTGAAGTTTGGAACCGCTGGTCGACGATTCTAAAGGGGATCAAGTGGATGGTTAAGCGCGACGCTCCACTTCTTATGAATCCAGCGCCCAGTTGGCACAAGTACAGCTGGCTGGCGGAATTCGTGGCGAACATCGCTGGTTATCGCGAAAACACCATAAATACGACCAAGCTCGCGATCATGGCGCGGAAGCATATGTTTGAAATCGCCGAGCGGGAAGAAATCGATTTCGATCATGTTCGTCGCGGCATTCTTCACCTATATTGGGACAAGGCCGATTTCGATCATGCGCGATCGGTAAACGAGTTGCTAGTCCAAGGTGGATTGGACCGACGGCCCGTTACTGTGGAAGAGATCAAATCGATCGAACCCACTCTCTGTAGTACTCCATATGGCGGGTTCTACACGCCGTCGGATTCGACCGGCGACATTCACAAATACACCAGCGGTCTGGCGCGGGCATGCGAGAGGCGCGGCGCCCGCTTCTGCTACGATGCCGATGTGAGGCGCATCGAACGTCAACAAAGTTTTCGAATTTCCTATGCAACTGGTGCTGAAGTCCGAAATTCGGAGCGCCGTGATATATGCGCAGACGCCATCGTCATCTGTGCGGGCTGTAGCAGCCGCGACTTGGCCGCGAGTTTGGGCGATCGGCTCAACATTTATCCGGTTAAGGGTTACTCCATCACAGTCGAGCTCGATGAGTTCGCGTCACAAGAAGCCGCACCGTGGGTCAGCCTGCTTGATGATCGAGCCAAGATCGTGACGAGCCGATTGGGTTTGTCTAGATTGCGGGTCGCCGGAACCGCTGAATTCAACGGTCCGAACCGTGACATTCGGGACGATCGCGTTAAGCCTTTGGTGGACTGGACGCGAATGCATTTTCCGAGAATAAATACCAACCACGTAGTGCCGTGGGCCGGGTTGAGGCCGATGATGCCCAACATGATGCCGCGGGTCGGCAAAGGCCGGGCACGCGGTATATTCTACAATACGGGCCATGGTCATCTAGGTTGGACCTTGTCGGCTGCAACTGCCGAGATGCTTGCGGAAATCATTTCTGATGACCTGCCGGCCGACGCACGCAAAGCTGCCTGACTGCAAAGGAGGGAGTGCGATGAGTATCTCCTATGCAGAGACGACGCTTATGCGTGTAGATGAATTGAAGATTGCGCGGTAGCCGCACACCTTCACCCGCAATAAGACGTGACGTTGCCCCCAATCAGCCCTCGTTCATAACTGGACACTGTTCTCATCTGGACTGTTCTGGATCGGGTTGCAAAACTCAATCGGGGTGAGGCCGAACAGGCTTGTGTGCGGCCGTTGACTAGGACACCTAAGCGATTGCCGAGCGCGGTCGTGCCGGTGATGGGTGCGTGGTACGTGCTAAATGCCGCCAGTGCGAACTACGCCTTGCTTTCTAATGGGCTTTCGTGCGGGCTCGATCCCGAGTCCGACGGCGCCGAAAACGCAGGACCAAAATGCCATGCACAGCGAGAAACCCATTTCTGGGGCGCGGGCTCTCTATGGCGCGAGCGGGCCCAAGCATCTCGTCCGGCGCGCATGCCCACCTGATGCAGACGAATGCCCATGACTGCCCTGATTGTGCCCGAGTTGCGGTTCGAAGTTTGGGCGGATTGGCGCCGAAGAACGAAAGCTCTTGGAAAAGGTCTCCTTCAGGACCCATTTCTGGGCGATCGAAGATGAGCTCACGCGTCTGCCCCGCGGAAGCTGAGACGTTTCAAACCTCGCCGCTTTGTGCGGCTCGCATTTCAGTAAATGCTGCATTTTGGTGCAAACTCGCCCCCCCCAAGGTGCTACCAACTACAAAATATCGCCGCCCGATCTGGCGGCCATCATCGCCGGCGCTACAGCCAGATGCAACGGAGGGAAATAATGAACGATAGAGTCCGACCGCCTGAGCCGGCTACGTCCGCCGATCTGTCGGCGCGCTACAAGCGAGCCGTCCGGCTCGCTTCTCCAGTGCGGTCTGTGATCCCGGATGCATTCCCCAATTTTCGTTGGCTGGGATCGGATCGGCTTATGGCGGAATCTGGCACGGAGATCTTGGGCGTGTTCAGCGTGAATGATGGCAAAAGGATTGAGCCCGGAGAATCCGTCGAATCTCGGGAGCTCAAAGCCGATTCGGAAGCGGATCCAGCCACGTCGCCAGACGGAGCCGTGCGAATCTTGCAAGATGGATATGACTTGACGATGCTCGAGACGGGTTCAGGCTCCCGTTATCGCCTGACGCACGATGGCACCTACGACATCGCCTACGGCGTGATTGCGGGTAGGGGATCCGACCCGCTGACACGATCGCGAGAAAGCCAGGTTCCGCCCGTTGTCGGCTTGTGGTCGCCCGACTCGCGCTACTTCGTCACGGTCCGCGTCGACCAGCGGGGGCTCCGATCTCTTCCATACGTCGTCGGGTCGGCACCGGACGACTTGGGGCGTCGGATACCGGAAGTACATTCGTTTCGCTATGCCCTTCCAGGCGACACTTATGTGCCGACCGCCAGCTTGGTCGTTGTAGATCGCCGGACGCGCACAATGCGCGAGCTGCAAATCCCTCCGGTGCTCCTGCCCCACGGCGCTCCAGCAGATGGCGCGATAGTCTGGACGGACGACGGCCGCCATCTGTTCGTCGGAGTGGAGTCGCGAGACTTCAGAACCCTAACGGTTTACCGGGTGGACCCTCAGACTGGTGATTCTTACACAGTTCTGGTTGACCGCAGCGACAAGCCGCGGCGGCTTTTCCGCCAAGATACCGCCAAAATATTCGCGCCTGTAGGCGACGACGAACAATTCGTCTTGCTTTCGGAACGGGACGGTAGGCCTCATCTATATCTGTACGACGTGGCGTCTGGAAAGCTCGTTCGACAGTTGACCGCGGGAGCCTGGTCAGTCGTCGATCTAACAGCAGTCGAGGCGCGCGAACGTGCAGTGTTCTTCTCCGCCGCGGGTCGCGAGTCAGGACGTGATCCCTACCTGCGGCACTTCTATCGTGTTTCTCTCGACGGTGGTCAGCCCATTCTATTGACGCCTGAAGACGCCGATCACGAAATCCATCTCTCGCTTGGGCTCGACGCTTTCGTCGACGTCTACTCGACATTGTCGCAGGCTCCTTCGGTTGTCCTCAGGGAGAGCACAGGGGCCCTCGTATCGGAGCTTTGGCGAACCGACCCCAAACCTATAGTGGACCGCGGTTGGGTTGCGCCGGAGCGTTTCCGCGTCACGGCTGCCGATGGCGGAACGGTTCTACACGGCACGCTGTACCTGCCGCCGGGGAAGAAGGGATGCGGCAAGCTCCCAATCATCGATTCGATTTACGGCGGACCGCAAAGGTATAATGCGCCTATCCGGTTCCCGGGCGAAGGCGCAAACGGCGCCATGGCTCTGGCGCAGCTCGGTTTTGCGGTTTTCGTGCTCGACGCCCGCGGAACACCGCTACTCGACCGTGCCGCACGGGACGCAACTTGGGGGCCGAACTTTGGCTCAGCGGATGTTGTCGCGGCGGATCATGCCGCCGCCGTCGAGCAACTCGCCGCGAAATACGATTTTCTCGATCCGGAACGGGTCGGGATATACGGGCACAGTTGGGGCGGTTACTATACGGTGAGACTGATGGCCCAACGTCCTGACGTCTTCAAAGTGGGCGTCGCGTCCGCCCAAACAAGCGACAACTACGCGTACTTTTTGAATCACGACCGCTGGTTTGGGCTTTCTTCTGAATTCCCCGAGTCTTACCAAGCGCAGTTAAATTATCCCCTTGCGGCTCGGATTGAGGGGCGCCTCCTGCTTGTGGCCGGCGATGCGGACGACGACTGTCATCCGCTGCACACGATACTGATGGCGGGCGCCCTTGCGAAAGCAAATCGAAACTTTGATATGCTGATCCTTCCAGACTTGAACCATTCGACCACCGCGACCGATGGGTACGTGACCAAGCGTAAGTGGGATTACTTTGTTCAGCACCTATTGGGTGCCGAGCCGCCAACGGACGTAAGGGTTCCGGAGGGTTGCTGAGCGGTGTGGACGATTTGGCTCAGGTAGAGGTTTGAGGGCTCCGCCCAAGAAACTGCTTCACGGATTGCCTTCCGATGCGATATCCCCAGGAAGATGACGCAATGGGGTTGAGCGGTTGCGCTGGGGGTCTTCCGGGCCTCATTCTTCGGTCCACAACATCACCTGGTGGGCGCTGCCGAAGCGTTTTGGCAACTGAAACGGCGTCGGGAACGGTTCATGGAGAAGGCAATTCCCAGCCCCTGCGCGGCAAGGCCGCGCAGCCGGTTGAGGTCGCATTCGACCTGACCCCATATGTGGTTCGGTAGCTGCGCCGTGTGTCAAGCGAATCGAGGAATTGACCCCCTCGCCGAATTGAGGAACTGACCCCTTCATTGGTTTGCGGTTTCGTTGGGTTCGCGCGCCCCCCCCCCCGCGGGGGGGAGACCGCCGGGGGGGGGGGTTGGGGGGCCGGGGAGGGGGACCCCCCCGGGGGGTGACACCGGCGGGGGGTGAGCCGGTGGGGAATTTAAAAAAACA
>NZ_JAMYUY010000046.1:0-10241 GCF_040323385.1 Mesorhizobium sp. M0045 | reverse complement strand
GCGGACTACGCCCTTTGGCAGCGCCGTTGGCTGGCGGGCGAGGTGTTGGAGCGTCAGTCGGAGTACTGGCTCCAGATGCTGGCGGGCGCGCCAACGCTGCTGAAGCTACCGACGGACCGGCCGCGTCCGGCACAGCAGGATTACAGCGGCAGCTGCGTCGAGTTCGTGTTGCATGAGCCGCTGACCACGCAGCTCAAGGCGCTGAGCCGGCGTCATGGGACGACGCTGTTCGTGACTGTGCTGGCGGGCTGGGCACTCGTGTTGGCGCGGTTGTCGGGTCAGGACGAGCTGGTCATCGGCACGCCGAGCACCAATCGCACGCGCTCCGAGATCGCGGGGCTGATCGGCATCTTCATCAACACCCTCCCGCTACGGATCGATCTGTCGGACGATCCGACGCTGACAACATTGCTGGTGCGAGTGAATGTCGCTGCGCTTGGGGCGCAGGCGAACCAGGACCTGCCATTCGAGCACGTGATGAAACTCGTCAACTCACCCATAGCACACACTCCGATCTTCCAGGTCATACTTGCATGGCAAAACAATAGCGCGGAGCCGGCGGAGCTGCCGGGGCTCGAACTTGAGCACGTCGGCATTGGCGACCGTGTCGCGCAACATGATCTTGCGCTTGACCTTGCTGAGGTCGGCGATGCGATTCGTGGGAGGCTGATCTACGCGACGTCGCTATTTGAGCGGAGCACGGTCGAGCGGTTTGTGGGGTATTTGCAGCAGGCGCTGAGCCAGATGGCGGCTGACCCCGGGCAGCGGGCCTGGTCGGCGCCACTCCTGATGGCGGAGGAACGTCATCGTCTTCTGGTGTCCAACTCGACAAAAGCGGCCTATCCGCAGGACAGATGCATTCACGAGCTATTTGAGGCGCGGGTGGAGCGGTATCCGGAGGCGATCGCGGTCGTCTACGAGGACCAAGGCCTGAGCTATCGCGATCCGAACGCGCTGGCGATCTCCGCGACGGCTGGCGTTTGCTCGCCTCAATCATCGCGCATCAACTCGGGCCAGCCCCACACTGCGGTCATGAATTTCATCGAGGGGACGCGCGTCGTTACCGAGGGTGAGCTACAAGCCAACAGTATCACGCGTTATTATGTCACAAAATTCTATCGTGAACAGATCACCAACAGTGGTTACTACGACCAGCTTAAGTACATTGTGGAGCCCTCATTCGAGGAGTTCGAGAGTCTCGGCAATCTGGATACGAGCGGCGAGCACGACAATACCGTCGTGCCCGGACTTCAGCACAAGTACGCCCAGACCGGGTTGTTGCTGGTAACGGACCGTTGCGCTTCATATTGCCGTTTTTGTTTTCGCAAACGCATTGTCGGCAAGGACTCCGATGAAACGGCACCTGACTTCGCCCAGATTGAGCAATATATTGGCAGCCATCCTGAGATGACGAACGTGCTGCTATCCGGGGGAGACCCGTTCGTGCTCAGCACGGCCAAGCTCGACAAAATTCTCGATCATCTGCTGCCGATCCCACACTTAGATTCAATTCGATTCGGCACAAAAATGGTCGCCTATCAGCCTAAGCGGTTCGAGGATCCCGCTTTGCCGGCTTTGTTCCAACGTGTCCATGAAGCGGGTAAAGCCGCAGTGATCGTCACACATTTCGACCACATCGGTGAAATCTCGGTCGACGCAAAGCGCAACATTCGCTCCTTGCGCGCACGGGGCGTACAGTTCCTCAATCAGTCCGTGCTTCTCGCGAAAGTCAACGATGATCCCGAGATCTTGGCGGCGACGTTCGCCAAGTGTCACCAAATGGGTATCCGCCCTTATTATCTGTTTCAGGCCAGGCCGGTGAAAGGCGCATCCCATTTTCAGGTTTCACTGCGCCGCGGCCTAGAGATTGCGCACGGCATCAACCAACGTCTCAGCGGCATCCAAAAGACATTCAAATACATCATGTCCCATTACACAGGAAAGATCGAGATCCTTGACCTCGGAGCCGATGGTCGCGTGTATATGCGATATCATCAAAACAAGATCCCAGAAAAAATCGGAAGGATCTTTTCCCGGCCGCACCTTGAGGGCGCCTGCTGGTTGGACGATTTGCCCGAAGGATGAGATCGAAAAGGCGCGCAATGCTGATTCGCGACCCAGAGCGAATGGAGGCCAAAAGCCTCGCCGCTTCCATGCGGCACGATGAGGCGGTGGTGACGGCTTTCCCGCCCGCTACTGGAGCCGGGCTGGAAATCCTGCGCGCCGGCGGGAATGCAATTGACGCGGCGGTGGCCGCGGCCTGGACACTTTGCGTGTGCGAGCCCAGTGCGTCGGAGCTGGGCGGTCAAACCGTATTGCTAGTCCGTTTTGCCGACGGACGAACGCAGTCCATCGATGGACATCCATGCGCCCGCGGTTGCTTCGCTCGGCACGATCAAAACCGGAGAGCAGCGGCGCAGGCATCGCGCCTGCACGATTCCATCTACTCCCGCGACGCTGGACCGCTCGCGCAGGAATACGGCGTGCTTAGCCCGGAAATGGTGGAATATTGCCTGGCTTCGTCAGAATGCGTTCTTTCCGGTCCTCGCCCTGTGTTGGCCGGCGAAAGTTTCGCAAACCTGCTCGAGCGAGATGGAGGCCGCGAAGCGGTCTGGCGCCCTCACGACGGTGTTGGCGGCTCTGATGTCGTGACTTTGACGAGCTTGCGAGGTGCGTTGGACCTCTTCCTGCGTTTCCCGGACCTGTGTGGTGAAGGCCGGCTGCATATCAAGAGATATTGCGATTTCCGCCTGCTGCAGGAGCAAACCCGCTCGCCGGTTGGCCGGCCGTACCGGTGGGCTCGCGGGGTCCAGACGAGCTGTTCCCATCGAGCAACCAAATCCGAGCAAATGAACGTGACAGCGAGCAAACATCCAAGGAGTAGCTCATGCGGGTAGCCATCGTGTGGAACCATGATCATACGGGCGTGATCAACAGGTTCGGTCAGTCTTGTGGGCAGGACGACGACCACGGGACAGTCGAAAGGGTGGTGGCGGCATTGCAAGAGGGCGGCCACGAGACGCTAGTGTGTGAAGGCGATAAAGGACTGCTCACTACGCTTGAGCGGTTCATGCCACCCGAGCCGCAAGCCCGCCCTTCAGGAATGGTCTTCAACATGGGATACGGAATTCAGGGCGAGTGCCGTTACACCCACGTTCCGGCCATGCTCGAGATGGCCGGTATTCCATACACCGGATCGAGCCCGCTCGGGCACGGGCTGGCGCATGACAAGGTCATCACCAAGCGGCTCATCCGCGATCGCAGCGTGCAGACGCCGAACTTTCGCGTGATGGGTCGCGGCACCGAGAGTACCGGCGACCTGCGATTCCCGGTGGTGGTGAAGCCGCGTAACGAATCCACCAGCCGCGGATTGCAGCTCGTGCATGAGCCCGCTCGGTTGAGGCAGGCCGTGGAAGTGATCGTCACGCAATATTCGCAGGATGCGCTCGTGGAAGAATACATCGAGGGGCGGGAAATCTCCGTTGCGCTGCTTGGAAACGGAGAGCTCGAGGTGTTGCCTCTGGTGGAGCAGGACTTCGGGGACCGCGAAACGCGTCTTATGACTTGGGAAGACAAGGTGCATATGGCGGTCGCGGCGCCGCAGAAGATCTGCCCGGCGCAAATCGGGAGTAGGCTTGCGAGGGAGCTGCAGGATATTTCGGTTGCGACCTTCCGTGCCTGCCACTGCCGGGACTATGCCCGGGTCGACTTCCGGATCGATCGCTCCGGCCAGCCCTTTGTCCTGGAGACCAACTCCATGCCGTCACTCGATATGCGCGACTCTTATGTCCTAGCCGCGACGACCGCCGGACACAGCTTCTCGAGCTTGGTCAATCACATCTTCAATGTCGCCCACACCAGGTATTTCGGAAACGGCAGCCCCGACGCGCCTTGTTCTTCCGGTGACGCCTGCAAGGTCGGTCACCGAGCGCCGAATTGAGCGGCGTCCGTCAGGTAGGCGAACAACGACGAAAGCCCGACCGCGCGCAGAACGGGACGACACGAGCTCCAGACGCTTACGCGCAAGGTCGTGGCGCGGGTCGATGACCGTTAAATGAGACATCACCCCGTCGAGAATGGCGGCAGCATTTGATGTTTGGGTCGCCGATGACGTCGTGCCAGTGCTGCACGGGGATTTGGCTGGTGACGATTGTGAAAGCGCGGCCATGGCAATCATCGAGGATTTCCAGTAGATCGCGGCGGTCGGCGGCGTTGAGGACCGACAGGCCCCAGTCGTCGAGGATTAGGAGTTGAACGCGCCCGAGGCACCCATCGTTGCGACGACCAGCTTCATGGCGTGCGCTTCGCCGGACGGGATCGAAGATCTCGATGGTATCGCCGCCGATAGCGAAGGCGTCTGGATTGGCGGCGCTCTTCCCACAGCAGCACCCGCGTTACGCCGCGCCGGCGCAACTCCTTCTCCACATAGCCCCAATCGGGCACCGGCCGGCTGGGGCTTTGCGACGCCGCCTTCGGCGCCGGGAAGAGCAGCAGCTCAAGGCCTTCGTCATCCATCCCTTCAGGCGGCGGCCAGCTCAGCCCGGCAAGACGGGCGCGCCGCAGATAACCATGCACGACGCCATTGCTCACCGGAGCGTGTGCGCGATGGCGTGCTCGGACATATCTTAGTGCCTGAATCAAAAAGACCGCATTGATTTCATGCTCTTGCGATGCGCCTCATGAGCAGGCGGATGTGGGCGACGAGGATCCAGGCTTCGGCGGAGGCGATCGTGCGCTCGAAATCCCTGACTAGGCGCCGGCAGCGGCCCAGCCAAGCTTCGTTCAACCACCCAGCGGCGTGGAAGGATTTCGAAGCCCTCGGCGCCGTCGGGCCGTTTGACGATCTCGAGCACGAAGCTTCCGACCCTCTGGAGAGCGCCCTTCAGCTTCGGTCCCGCATGGCCGCCGTCGGCGAAGACATGACGCAGCCACGGCCAGCGCTTCAGGATGGTCTTCAGAACCTCGGGAGCGCCATCGCGATCCTGTATCGCAGCGCTGTGGACGACGAGACTAACCATCAGTCCGGTCGTGTCGCTGAGGATGTGGCGCTTGCGGCCGTTCACCTTCTTGCCCGCGTCAAAGCCTCTAATTCCGCCGCTTTCCGTCGTCTTCACCGACTGGCTGTCGATAATGCCGGCGCTCGGATTGGCTTCGCGGCCTTCCCGTTCCCGCGCCGCCATGACGAGACTGTCGCTGATCGTGCGCAGGAGCCCGCCGTCGCGCCAGGCGTAGAAATAGTTCTGCACCGTCGTAAACGGCGGGAAATCCTTCGGCAGCATGCGCCACTGGCCCATCGAGGCCATGTGGAGGATCGCATTCACAACCTCACGCAAGTCCGCCTTGCGCGGCGGCCGACAGGCTTCGGATCGGGCATCAGCGGAACAATCGCCGCCCCATTCCGCATCGCTCAGGTCGCTTGCATACCGCACCGCCTCACGGGCATAGTCGTCGCGGGTGATATCGGTCCAAGGCATCGTGCTCTCCATCGAATCTTCGCAAATCCGACGGAATCACAACCCACTGATATTACTCAAATCTTTTTAGGTCAGGCTCTTAGACGTAAAACTTCTCTGATCCGGCCCATCGACAATCTTTGGGTTGGCATCAGGCTTCCTCGTTTTGAACGAGCAAGCCTGTAGACTGGCTGAGTTGTCGGCCGAAGCGTCCAGCACCCCGAAAAGGTGCTCACGATCGCCTGAAAACGTTGCTCATGATCCCGTGAAATCCGTGCTCACGATGCGGTGAAATCCGTGCTCACAATCGCCTGAAATACGCATGGTGCGGGTGCAAAAACGAGCAGATCCACCTGATGCTGCACCGGCAGGGCGGCGACCACACGGTGCTTGCCGTGAAGAAAACCCGGGCGGGCCGGCATCGCTGGGTCGTTGAACCCGAGACGGAGGCGCTGATCCGCGACCTCGCTAGGCTGATGCCCGACAAGGCCATCGCTTCGCTGCTCAACCGCCTGGGCAAAAATACAGGCTGCCTCAACGGATGGACGCAATCGCGCGTCTGCAGCTTCCGCAGCAAGCACAGCATCGCCGTTTACCAGCAAGGGGAAAGGGCCGCGCGCGGGGAAGTGACCTTGAACGAGGCAGCTGATAGCCTCAATCTCAGCCCGATGACGTGTTGCGCATCCGAAGCGGCATCCTGGCGGCAAACAATCCTGCAAGAGAGCCCCGTGGATCATTCGGCGCGAAGATCTCGAGAAACAAGCAATCGGCGATCGCGCCAATGCAAGCCGCCAACGTCCGCCAACACCAGATCCGGATCAACAAATCCTTGAGTTTCAATGCCATCCCCAGGTGGGCATTATGACGTTGCATCCGTCGGGCCGATCAAGAGGAGATTGTGATGCTGGCGGATGAAGTCGCAGCCAGCAAGCTTGAGGAAGAGCGCGCTTTCGAGACCCCGCGCGGCGGCAGACTAGACAACGCGCATCGTTCCGCTTAGCGAGTCGCACTCGTCCGGCGCGGCGTGCACGCGCCATTCGACTCGGTCAGGGAAAAGCGAGAAGACGCTGGTGGCGATGGTCTGGGCGTAATCGTCCCGCCGGTCCTTGTCGCGATAGATAGGGGTGGTCTCGTCGAAGAGCACCGCCTCCGCGCCGCCCGCGAGCGCGCCTTCCGCGATCATCCTGTCCGCCGCCTCCTGTCGATCGCGGGAAGAGAGGGTGATCGTCTGCTCCAACCCGTCGAATTCTCGGAAGAGCAGGTGGTTGGCGTGGGCTCGGGGTGAGGCGGCGACCTCCCGAACGGCGCAGCCTGAGGCCGGCGCCTCGACAGAGGCGAGCCGGCGCGTCTTCGCCTCGCCGAGATTGTGATGGAAGCCGCTGGCGCGGTCCTTGCGCTTCAGGATTTCGACCGCTTCGTCCAGCCCTCTCGCGTCGAGGATCGCGCGGCAGATAATCTGCCGCGGGACGCCAAGCTGAAGATCATGGGCTCTGATGTTGTTGATAGTCTGGACGAGCCCGGCCTCGTTCAGGCCGAATGTGTGCCCCGGCAGCATGCCGGGATACGTGAAGCTGCTCCAGGCCGGGCCCTCGTCGGACTCGGCCTCGACCCAGAGACAGGCGCCGAGAAGCTCCGCCGCGCCGTCCTCGTTATGGGCGATTGCTGCCGGGCCGTCGCCTTCCGCCGGAATCAGAAGCGAGGTGCAGCCCGTGGCGGCGACGGCTTTCGTCTCCGGGGAGACGTCCTCGGGAAGCCGTAGGTCGCCCCGGCAGTTCCAGAGGAAGACCGTTTCGAAATCCTGCTCGGCGCCCGCGGCGATCCCCTCGATCTCGCGCACGAAGCGGGGATAGGCCGTGCGGGCCGCGGATTCCAGAGTCTTCAGATAGTCCGAGCCGCGCCAGCGGGCGTCCAACGCCCGATATTCCTCGGTGCCCAGGGCACGCTCGCGGAGGCCGGAGGCGCTGGCCCGACCGAGCGCGAAGCCGATGGAGAAGGCGTCGCCCTTGGCGCGGACGCGGAAGATGGGATTTCTGGACATATGGGCCTCTTCTTTCCGGTTGCTGTTAGGTAATGGGTGACCGGCCTGAGGGCGCGCTCGCGCCGACAACGATACCGGTCTCAGCTATCCCCGTTTCGATATGATTAATGCCGAATGAAGCCAGTTTCTCGGTTACGAACGTTGCTGTGTTGTGTAACTGACAGTCGAGCTCGGGATTCTGGTGCAGGTAGCGACGCCACCCGGCTGCCTCGCTCTGCACATCCCGGAAAGTGTCAACGCTTCTCACGTTGTACCAGCCCCTTTTTAGGCCAATTCCGCCAAGCCGTTTCGATGTCCTTCTCCAGTCGTGTCGCGTATTGGCGGGAAAGGACAACGAGGCAATTGAATCCCTTTTTGAGAGGGATAACGATGGAACTTCAATTCCTCACTTCATTCAACCAAGATCAGAATTCTTCGTCTAACGCTCTCCATAACAATACGGCATGACGATAGGGATTTGCGCCAAACTTCGTGGGCTGTTGAAATGTCGATCACAAAAAGCGGTGCAGTGTGAAATCTAGTAGTCAGCTTCTGAGACGCACTTGGGGCCTACCGACGGAAGCCAGATCGAGCCCAGATCCCCGTCTCAGCCAAGGCGTTAGGCAGGTCAATCGCGTTAAAGTATTCTTCTGGAGCGGGACGATTTTATTCCGACTAGATCCGGCCTCGGCGAAAGTGGTTGGCGCGCTCATCACAGTGACGGTATTGAGGATTTTGGCCGGTGGTGTGGCGGAGGGCGTCTGCGCTGATCGCGCTGGAGCGTGATTACTCGGCGCTGTGTTCTCCGATCGGGCGGCCATCGATCTCGCCCGAGAAACTGCTGCGGGCAATGTTGCTGCAGGCGTTCTACTCGGGGCGGCTGCTGATCGCCGGTAAAGCACTGAGTATCTGGCAGGCTCAGCGACTGGGATTCCTTTCGCGATCAACATTTCAACCCGAGCTTTTCAACAGCCTGCTGGGCTACCATTCCGCGATCGGCATCAAAGGCCGACTGAGGTCCAGAACTCGCCGCCAAGGATGCTGAGAGCCCAACGTACGAGCTGAACTGGCAGCGGCTCGTTGAGCCCCAGCTGTTCGCCGGCTGCCGCCCCTCATCTCGGGTTTGGTCGTGTCGTCGGCGATGATGCCGCCGGGTCGCCGGGCGCCCGCCTGAGAAGCTGGAAGACGAAGGTCCCGGACCATCGCCATGACGGCGATGGTCGACACCATCCTGCGCAGGAGTTAGGCAGCCATTGCTCAGGCCTTCTGCATGTTCCACATCGCGGTAAGCTGCGGCATCTCGATGAGCCCGTCAGCGTCTTGCGGGACATACTTTGACCCAGCCTAATGTCGCCGACGAAGTCCCACCATATTCTTTGCATCTTGCGGGCCAGCGCCTTGCGCTGTTCGAGCATTGCGACATCTGCCCATTTGGCCCGAAGAGCCTCGTATTCGTCGCTTTTGGGCCAGCCGTACCAGCCCTTCTCGCCATCCGCGGCTAGGAAGGCTGTGGCGATCGGATTGCTGAAGTAATAATCAGCCGAATCCGTGATGAATACGCGCCAGCCGCCGTCCTCAACGGGGCCCTTGTTCGGCCGGCGCGCGACAACTCCGCCCCAGTCGCTCGGCGCAAGCTCGGCATTGACCCAATTTTCCGCAGCGCAGCCGCCAGAGGCTGCGCGGGGTCGCTGGCCGACGCACAGCTCGTGGGCTGGAGAATGAAGACCTTCTCGCCGGCATATCCGGCCTCCTGGAAGAGTTGCTTGGCCCTTTCCGGGTCGCCCCCCTTCTTGTACCACTCCGTGTTTTCGTCATTCGAATAAGGAGTACTGTTTCCAAATATCGAAGTAACGTTGTGGCCGCATTTTGGATCGGGGCCATGAGTCGCAGGAACGCTTCCTGGTCGACCAGGTGAAGCATCGCTTGGCGCGCCTTCACATTTGTCGAACGGCTTCTGCAGCCAGTTCATGCGCAAGAACATGTCCTTGCCCGCCTCGTTCAGAACCTGGAGCTTGGTTCGAGCGATCGGTGGCTTCCGAAATTCCCGATGTGGTTCGATGTCTTCATGCGTTCGGTGAAACAATCCACCAGGTCTGCTTCGAGGCCGGCACACTGACGCAGCATTTGACGTATGGTCTCCAAGAGGCAGGCTATGTTATCGTCTGCATGGAGGCGCGACAGGTGAGTGCGGCGCTTTCGGCGATGCGCAACAAGACGGACGAGCACGATGCCCGCGAGATTGCCCAGTTGCTCCGTTCGGGCTGGTACAGCCGGCTTCACGTGGAGAGCATCGAGAGCCACCACACACGGGCGCTGCTGACCAGCCGCAAGGCCATGCAGCGCAACTGCATCGACCTGAAGAACCGAGATCCGCGGCCTTTGGAAAATTTTCGGTGTGAAGCTGCCGATGCGGCTCTCCAGGGGTGCCTTCGACGCCACCGCCAGGGCCATCATCGAAGACGACTCTGCGCTCGCCCATTCTCTCTTGCCACTGCTCGAAGCCCGCAAGATAGGTCGTGAATCGGTCAATGGTGGGAGAAAAAAGGCGGCGCTTGATCGGTTTTGCGCGCGGAGTCTGTCGGTCTCTCGATCCAAAGCGTGATTTGAGGTGGAAGCTCTCCCGCGTGGAGTTGGAGGATACGTTCGCCCAGTTCCTAATCTGCTGTCGTGAGACGATGGTTCAGGCGCGCTGCACAGCGTCCAGTGTCGAGCACCGACGCGGCTGTGTACATGCCGGCGCTGGCGCATGAGGTCCAGGAACCGCCTCGACG
>NZ_JAMYUY010000045.1:0-11084 GCF_040323385.1 Mesorhizobium sp. M0045 | reverse complement strand
GTAGGCCCTCCGTCTCTCGCGATCGGGAGGATTCTTCGCACATTCACCTCATGCCCCGCACGAGGGGAGCGGCGTAGCGCTTACCATCATCCTTATCTTTCGGAAGCATGGGAGATGAACACCTCGTACTGGCGATTCCCGTCTGTGGATGTTCCCGGCGGCGAACTATCCCTGACCAGGGACGGAACAGAACACAGAGCTTCGCGCAATTCGGGTAGAGGCCCGGGCAATTTCCTGATGCTGGAACAAGTGCTGCCTTCAAGCTCCTGCATATCGACGGCTACATGCCAATGCACCGACTTGGGAACCTGCAGGCGGACTGGCTGCTTCGCAAACCGGCCAATATACTGAGGTCGTTCTCCGCGCCCGTAATTGCTGCAGCTCGTCAAATCCAGCAACCTTAGATTGGCTCCCGACGTGAACGTGATCTCGGCCCTCTGACCGCGAGAACACTGCCCCAAATCGCAATGCGTAAAATTCATCTCCCCCTCATCCTGTGTCGGCCAGAATTTTGATTAAGCTCTTACGATCTCCTCGCCTGTTTCAGAAGAGGGACTCGTGTAGGCTTCGATAGTCGCTTCTCTCTCATCCAGGAATTCAAAGAGAAATAACTTGGTCCGCAGTTGGCAGAACCAAGAGTGCAAAGACCACTCACCCGGTTTGCCGCACATGAGCATCATGACGGGCCTTTGATTTCGCGCCGTCGGGGTTTTTATGATCGTTTTCAGGCATACTCGATCCGTCCAGCTCAGGCGGTTCGAAACGGCATCGGGGTGGGTGTGCCAGTCCCCGAGATACGTGTCCAACCTCCCGGAACGCTCATAGTGCTTCGCAATCTCCGCCTGTTGCCAGCTTTGATCAGGGAGAAAGCTGCTTCGCTCGTGAGATGCTCGGGGCCCCGCCGGGATCATTGCTGTTATGACGGCAACGTTGCTTTCGGCCCAGTACCCCATGAAGGTCCCACCCGTTTCCCGATCATACCAGAGGTCGGCATCCGTCTGCATGTCCTGCATGATCGCCCGAGGCACCCACACTATGGGTTGCATCCGCATTCCTTCATCGGAGGCAACCCATCCACCCGCCAAGACGGCGGCACCCGCTTGATGCCGTCATGCAATGTGAGGGTGTGAACCAAGGATTCCTTGAACTCGGCTGGCTGCGAGAGAATGTCCACGGTCAACCGGACAGCTTCCAGCGATAATTCATGAAGATCGAATGAAGCCCCAGTGAAGGTCAACTCGGCGCATCCAGCCGGCTGATTTAGCGCGGAGATTTCTCCTGACCCAGGAGCTTTCTCGATCAAACCTTTCGCATAGGCGAATTCGCGGCAGGTTGGACAGCCGGATTTCGGCTGATAGGCCGCAACGACGCCCCCCTTCAAAGAGAGCGTCCCGAAAAGAGAGATCATCGGTTTGCCGGCGGACTTGCAGTGATCGGCCAGCAAACGTGAGACTCCGGAAGAGGCCGTTGCATCGATGACGATGTCCGCCTTCCCAAAAATCGGCGGTAGAACTGAATGGTCTCCTCCGTTCCCGTCGGCCGCCGTGGCTATGCCTACGGTGTGATGGATCGCCTCGACCTCGACGCTCGGGTATTCGGATGCCACGTGGTGCTTGACGGCGGTCGTCTTTCGCATTCCCCAGGCCGTCGCACCAAGCGGCCATCGGATCGAGTTTCCTGGTTCGACGATCTCATGGTCGATGACGGTGAGATGGGAACAGCCGTTGCGGGCAAGCTCGATCGCAACTGGGGCACCAATAGCTCCCATCCCGAAGATGGCAATCACCTTATCCTTCAAGATGCCGACCGATGGAACTCGGGCGCCGATGTCTGTGGCCCCGGCGCGGAGCGTGGGAACTATGATCATGGAGGGGCTGGTCCCTCTCTGTCCTTGCTTCACAGCCCGGAACGACTTTGCTGGTCCGTAACGCAGTGGAAATAGCCAGGTGTCGCCGTTAACACGGTGGCTGAGTTCCGTCGATTGGACCGTGACGGACATCGAAATAGCGGGCGAGCCACAATTGATCACGTCGCCTCCAAAGGTAAGCTGGCCCTGCGCCTTCCGCCAACCCTCTGGCGATGGCGGCGCGAAACGACCTACGCGCCTCCACGGAAATATGCCCGTGACCTTCTTCAATTGAAGTCCGGGAGGAAGCGGAAATTTCCGGGCAGCTAGAACGGACCCGTCCTTCGCCTTGATTTCCTCGACCACACCCTGGAATCTAATTTTGTCGTCCATCTTTTGAAGGGAGTAAGACGCCCGCAACGTGCCCTCTGTTTCAGCTCCTACATTCCAGGCAGTGTCGATCAACATATAGCTGCCGTCGACATAGCCATCGAATGCCGGGGCGAAGGCGTTCCACCAGAATTCCATCGGTTCGCCCTGTGGATCCTCCATGCCCGTACCATTCAGAGCGTTGGCGAGTTGCTTCTCCAGAAGTTTCGCCAATGTCCACTCGATGGACCACAGTCCTGTGTCACGGCCCAACAGGCAAAGGTTGCCGTCGGTCGGTGAGCAATGCTTGTGCGGAAAAGTTTCCGGGTTTCCTCGAAGGGCGACTTGCGGGCGCACGAAGGGATAGCTGTCGGGGAAAACTGCGCGAAGCTGGCAGACTTCCCCGGATGCCAGCGGCCATTCGAACTCGATGCTGAGCACCCCCTGTTTTAGTTGGTCTTCGTCTATTCGCAGCGAGTCTCGGGCGAAGAATGCCAGGTCACGGAGTTCGAAATTCAGTCGTCCGACACAGGTATGCTCCCAGTGGGGGAGCATACCTGTTTTCAGATCGCCGTAGCCTATCCAGGTCATCCTACTGGACGATCCGGCAGCTGAGGTGGGTCCTTGGGGCCAGGCGGAACGCCGGGCGGACGACCCGGAACGCCATCTGGCGGGCCTGGGACCCAGTCGGGGGGGCCCGGCGGGGTGTGGCCTGGATTGCCGGGGATTGGAGGCCGTGCCATGTTGATTCTCCATTTGGCTTTGTGGAAGATACAGATTTCACATCGCGGCGTTCTCAGCTGATCTGACCGTTTATCCACCTTGCCGTACAGGCGAGTTAATACGTCGTCGGATAAGACTTGCATTTTGAGAACTATAGTAATTAGGGACGAGAGTTTGCGCCAAAATGCGTTGGCTGCTGAAATTTGGGCTGCAGAAACCGGCGCGCTTTGAAACGTCACCAGCTTCTGCGTTGCGCGCTGTGACCGGATATGGTCTTCCTCCTGATGCTAGGGTCCGGCCCAAGACCGATCGCAACGATACGGGACTTGGTGATAATGCCGCGCTGCCGGAAGGCGGCGAAGCGGTCGAGCTGGGGGCGCTGCAGGTCGGATTCGACTACATGGTGGATAAGTACTGGGGCGTCAACTTCGACGTGAAGAAGCTTTTCCTCAAGCCAGACTTCGACGTCATGGTGGACGGCGCGAAGCTGATGGAGAAGGCTGCACTCGTCGCGCGCTTCTGCGCCCTCAAATCCCGACGCCAACCCTGCACCCGAAGCTCCACCGAACGAACCTATGACGATCCCATGTTCGCTCTCCAGTTCCTGGCGCACCACATCGGCATTGCCGCCATGGCGGAAGAAGCGCTCCCGCAGCCAATCGTCCAGCCCGTCAAACGCGGTCCGCCACGCAGGCTTGCGAAACGGAACAGTCCCGCCCTCGCGCAGATACCGACGCACTGTGTCGCGCGCGCACCCGAATTCCTTCGCCATTCGCTTCGCTCCCCAGCCAAGCTCATGCAGCCGCAGCATCGCTGCCACCTTTTCATGCTGAAGCATCTCCTCTCCCTGATCGTTCTCGACAATGCAGGAATCTGAAATTCCAATCGTCATCCATGCCTCCTCTCATAACCGAGGGAGTCAGTTCTTCATTTCGTCAAGGGGGTCAGGTTCTCAATTCGCCCGACACATGCACTACGTGCGGTTGGCGAAGCCGAGGTCAGATTGTTCAATTTTCGCTGAGAACCGCGAGCCATCGACTAGAAGAATTCACAGTATTTTCCCCTTCCAGTTGGGTACGGTGGTCTACCAGTCGTCTGGCCGAGGCCTATAAGGAACCCGGACGTGCGGAATACACACCTGCACCCTGCCGACATACATATCCGCTATTGAGGAGAATCCGGTATTCCCCTGTGCCTGCCGATGATCCGCCACCTGAAATGTTCCCGGTTGTCGTCATAGAGACAGACGATCCGGACACCCGCGAGGTCTTCCGTCTCACCGAGCGGAATCATCATATTCCTTTCGAGAAATCTTTCACGAAAGCTTTCGATTGTTTTCCGCGCTCGCTGAAGCCGGCAATGTCGATATTCGCCTGGCCAAGTGCGTCCTCGATGAGTTCCGATATCTCTTCACACAATCTTTCCTAGGCGGGACGCTTTAACGTGTATTCGCTTACAGGGTTCTCGATACTCACTGACGCCATTCGATTGCCCGTAGTGCCGCCCTGGGTTGCAGTCTGTACCTTGGTTTGCGCTCGTTCCACTGCGGACACTGGTGGTCTTCAATCGTCCACTCGGCGCCAACAGACCGCGAGTACGCAAAGACAGAGGCAGGCTACCGAATCGGTGCCGCCTCTTTTTATGCAGAACTCGATTAGGGCAATAAGCGGCCAGAACTGCTCTTCACAGAAATAAGATTTTCAAGCATTTGGGTTGGTGACGAATCAATGGCGCTCAACAGAGTCCTAGCCTACGACGTGAACCCATAAATGCGGAATGACCTCGAGGGGGTGGATTGTGGACATTGTTGAGAGCCACTAGGCTTCCCCCATGCCATCTCCTTGCAAATTCACCCTGAGCCTCGGCTTCGCGCTTGCTCTTCTCGCATCCAGCGGGCCTTCCGCTGATGCCGCGCGCACTTGCCAGACCGTCAATCACGCATCCGAACGCAGCAAGCTGCAACAGCTTCTGTCATCAAACGGCGTCTCCAAAAGCGAGCGGGCGTTTTTGTTGGCTGGTGCAGAACAGCGGCTAAAGAAGGTGCAGTCTCGCGCTCTCAACGCGCGTGGCGCTCAATGCGGGATCGACTCAGTTCGAGCCCACATCCTCGGCTGCATGAACAGCACACTTCCCTCCGCTCTCCGCACAACTCCACCGGACAGAAAGTCCAGCAAAGCGCTTTGGGGCCAAGCGGGACTTTCGGCCGCGGCGGAGTGTTCATCGGAATGTTTCACGCGTGCCGTGGAGGCGCTATGGATACCTTCCTGTCCAAGTGACTGAGCATGAGTGTCCACAATGGGGTCGTTTCCCGACTGGCCCTTTCATATCGCGCCGAATTCTGATTCAGACCCAGCATGAGCCGTTATGACCTAACCGACTTCGAATGGCGCGCAATTGCGCCGCTGCTACCCAACAAGCCGCGTGGAGTGCCGAGCGTTGACGACCGCCGTGTGCTGAACGGCATTTTCTGGGTATTGCGATCTGGTGCACCATGGCGAGACCTGCCTGAGCGATACGGCCCACGCTCCACCTGCTACAACCGCTTCGTCCGATGGCGGAAAGCGGGTGTATGGGACCGCCTCATGGACGCCATCAGCAAAGCCCATGAGGGCAAGGTGCAATGATCGACACCTCCATTGTTCGCGTTCATCAGCAGGGAGCGACGGCAAAAAGGGGGATCGAGATCATTGTCTCGGTCGATCCCGAGGCGGGCTGACAACCAAAATCCATGCTCTTGTCGACGCCCAAGGCAGGCCTATCAAGCTGACGCTCACGGCAGGCCAAATGAGTGACATCGCCTCCGCAGCGGACTTGATCAAGGATCTGCCCGAGGGTGCCATGCTGCTCGCCGACAAGGGCTATGATGCCAACGCCTTGCGCAATGCCGTCACCGAGCAAAAGGCATGGGCCAACATCCCGCCCAAGGCCAACCGCAAGGACCCGATGTGCTTCAGCCCCTTTCTCTACAAGGCCCGCAACCTCGTCGAACGTTCTTCAACAAGGCCAAGCAGTTTCGTCGCATCGCAACCCGATACGACAAGCTGGCAGAAAACTACCTCGCTGCCCTCAAACTCGTCGCAATCCGCATCTGGCTACGCGGTAATGAATCTACGTCCTAGGGGATGCCGATTCCGAAGTACCGCGTGTGGGCGACATCGAGGATGCGATTGACCAAGCTCGAGAAGCTGTGTCCGGCAGTCATCGCGGCTAGGACATAAGAGGAGCTCATACTGAGCCACGGCATGGAGTTGATCTCCAGGACAAAGGGCTGGCCGGAGCGGTCGATCCTGAGGTCGACGCGGGCGTAGTCCCGGCACTGGCAGGCACGGAAGGTCGCAATCGAAATATCCTGCAGCTTCCTCGCAAGGCTACTCCCGATTTGCGCCGGGCAAATCTTCGGCAGCGCGGCGACCACCGTGTACTTCGCTTCCCAAGTCATAAGACGTGTTTCGCGGTCCCCGAAGTCCTGCTCCACCAGAGGCAACACATCGAGTTCTCCGTTTCCCAGCAACGCGACGGCGATTTCTCGCCCATCGATGTATTCTTCCACGAGCGCATCTTGCGCATATTGCGTGCCGATCACTTTTACGGCCTGCCTCAACTGAGCGGGCTCACGTACGAGCTGCACTCCCAAGCTCATGCTTCCGTAACGCGGCTTCACTACCACTGGGAATCGCAGGTCGCCCGTACCCTCGGTGCCGCGACGCATCACACGAAAGTTCGGCGTCGGCACGCCCTGATCGCGGATGAGCCTTTTGGTGATGACCTTGTCGGGCGCCAGCCCAAACCCGAGCGGGCCCGATCCGGTGTAAGGGACACCGGCCATTTCGAGCATGGCCGGAACGTGGGTGTAACGGCACTCGCCCTGAATTCCGTATCCCATGTTGAAGACCATTCCTGAGGGGCGGGCTTGCGGATCTGGGGGCATGAATTGCTCTAGCGTACTGAGCAGTCCTTTATCGCCTTCGCACAGCAGCGTCTCGTGGCCGCCCTCTTGCAGGGCCGCCACCACGCTTTCGACCGTCCCGCGGTCGTCGTCCGGCCCACAAGACTGACCGAACCGGTTGATCACGCCGGTATGATCATGGTTCTGCACGACTGCTATTCGCATGAGCTACTCCTTTGATGTTTTCCCGCTGTCACGTTCATTTGCTCGGATTTCGTTACTCGATGGGAACAACTCGTCTGGACCCCGCGCGCCCACCGGTACGGCCGGCCAAGGGGCGAGCGGGTTTGCTCGCTCCAACAGGCGGAAATCGAAATACTTGTTGATCAGCAAAATGCGGCCTGCACGAACAGCAGTTCCGGGAAAACGCAGGAAGAATTTGAACGTACCCGGCAAGCTCATCAAAGTCACAATGATGAGAGCCGCCTCCGCTAGCGTCGCCTCCACATCCGCTGCCGCCGTCAGATCATTTCGTTTCAGCGGCAGGCCGACGTCCGCCGGCCCGATCCGCTGGCTCGCCGTCCTCCACCCCGAAGGAGGTGCGCAGCACCTCATGACGCGCCACCAACCCGTCCAGGGCCGATTGCAGAGCCGCCTCGTCCAGCTCGCCGCGAAGCCGAAGTCTCATCTGGATGTGCCAGGCCTCGCTGCCGCCCGCGAGACGCGACAGGAACCAAAGCCGCTGCTGGGGGAATGACAGCGGCACCCGCGACGGACGCGGCAACGCTTCAATTGGCGGGACCGCACTCAACGGTGCAACGTCCATCGCATTGATTTGGATCGTTCGAGCAAGTTTCATTTAAACCTCCTTGGGCCGGAAACTGCGAGACCGCTATGGTCGTAACGGATCCTTCACCGTGTCCCATGCAATCGGCGTGCCACCGACGAGGTTGTGCGAGCAAGAGCGGCAAAACCAGGTGTTTCCCGCCGCAACAGCGGAATACTTGCGCCTCAGTATGTCGGGTTCCGAACACAGACGTCTTCAAGCGGACACGCGAGCGTTTCTTCACACCATGGCTTCGCTTTAGCCTATGATACCGTCTGTCAGATTAAGCTCAGACTTTTACAGGTCGAACTAGCATCCCTTGAACATTGCAATCTTTCAAAATTCGTTGAGGCGCTCCGTGCCACCCCGCCGCTAATCAAAACGTTGCAACAGATCCTTCAACTAAATTCATAGAATCTTCATGACCGACGATCGCTGACACTGGTACGCTCACCATAAAGTCTGACGTGAGGCACGGCCAAAAAACTGATGCCGATTGGCCACATGTGAGGCGCTGTTCACCAAGCCGGTCCACCCCTACACCGAGGCGCTGATGGCGGCAGCACCAGTGCCGGATCCTACGCGAGTTCGGCCTGAAATGCCCGTCGAGGGCGAGGTGCCGTGCCCCATCAATCCGCCGAGAGGGTGCGCGTTTCATCCGCGCTGTCCGCTCGCGATAGAGCGTTGCCGCATCGAAGTGCCGCCTTTGGTGCCGACGGCAGACGGGCGCGTCGTAGCCTGTCACGTGCGCGCTCCGGCCACCGACGTCCGGCCGCGGCGGCCAATTCTTCGCTTGCTCATGTGGCCACTTGATCCGGTCCTGAGGCATCGGAAAACGCTAGCATAGTGACAGTCAAATGCGCACTCATGAAAAGTAGAGGATCATATGGAGAGAGATTCGTACGACAATGCAAGCCATCAGGTGCAGCACGACGATGGTTTTGATACCGTCGGTTCAATTGCCACAAACGTTGAAGACGGCTTTACAATGGCGGCAGTTGGCGACCTTCTCTTCGCGCGGCCCGTAACGAAAGGCCATTATCCTGGCTTGGTCGATGTCCTCAGGATTTTTCGTGAGGCCGACGTCACTTTCGGCAACTTGGAAACCAACATCTTGGATGTTCGGTCTAAAGGATGCCCACAGGCTGAGTACGGCGGTGCATATTGCATTAGCGCCCCGGAACTGGGACCTGACTTAAAGGCATGGGCTTCAATATGGTCAGTCGTGCGAACAACCATACTCTCGACTGGGGCCTTGAAGCATGCATGGGACGAGCCGCGCGCTCGATGAGAATGGAATCATCCATGCAGGCGCCGGCGAAAGCCTCGCACAAGCCGACGCCGCTCGCTTCATGGAAACGGCGCGCGGTGCTGCAACGTTCGCGCCTATGGCTCGTGCGTGCAATCCCGCCGGCGAGGCGCCAGGCAGACCAGGACTCAACGCCCTTCGCCTGACCAAAAGCATCGTGGTCCCGCGGGAAATGCTCGAAAGCTTGAGGCGGATACACAAAGTCTTACCGGGCTACAATCCGGCCGGACAGGAGCCAAACCGGGTCGTACTTGGCGGGGTGATATACAAAGCGGGCGACAAGGCCGACTACAGCTTCGAAGCAAACGCCCGCGATGTCGCCAACATTCTACGAAACGTTCGTCGGGGCAAGCAGTTCTCCGGACTTCTGCATTGTCACGAACCACGGGCACGAGCCCGGAGAATGGAACCAGGAACCGCTGACTACGAACAATCGTTTGCCCGCAGACTCATTTATGCCGGAGCAGACGCATACGTCGAACACGGACCGCATCTGTTGCGAGGCATCGAGATCTACAAAAGGCGCCCTATCTTTTACAGCTTGTCAGTACCTCCGGACGCCGATAGGCGCTGACATGTTCGACGCATACGGCAAGGACCCAAGAGTCGATGCGGATGCCGAGGTGACGGTCGATGAGGTGGCAGAAGGATACGCGACAGCAGAAGGATTAGTAGGCTCCCAATCCGATGCAGTCTATTATGAGAGCGTTGTCGCCGTGAGCCACTTTGAGCCCAACCAGCTTGCTGAATTGAAGCTCTATCCAATCGAGTTCGGTCGCTCGAAGAGGTTTGCCAACCGGGAGTGCCGAGGCTCGCCCCCGCTCCGCAAGCAAGAACCATTCTGGAGCGGCTACAGAAGCTCTCGGAGCCATTTGGGACCCAAATCGACATAGAGAACGGCACTGGATTGATCCGACTGCGGCGTAGCTCGGCCAAAGACGAGGCTCAGGTGAATGCTTGATGCGACGAAGTGCCTCCGCTGCCCATCGCAAACTGCCGTTAGAGCGGCAGCCGTCGCGTAGCGGAGATCTCGAACCTCGATGTGCCCTTCTGATATGCGGTGCATGGCAAGCCCACCTGCGGGGAATGGAACCGTGTCGGCCTTGAGACGCCGCACAGATTCCGCCGCGCTCGGGTCCGAGATCGGTCGGCTATCCGAGCACGTGTCGAGGAGGGGTGGACACCCGGCGTTTGTTTCGTCGTGTTCGACAGGGCGGGAAACCTCTTCAAAGGGGCTGCTGGCAGGAAATGGAAAGCCATTCCATTGAGAATGCACAATCGGCCTGGATAGCGCCAAGCATGTCTTTCAGGTGTACGGTGTCGACGCGAAGGGCGCGGTCCCATCCGTCAAAAGCTGCGGCGCGAAGACATCGCCATATAGTGCCTGATCGGCATCGAAGCCTGCGGACTAGCCATCACTGGGCCCGAGCTTTGGCTGAACTGGGCGTGAGGTTCGCCTGATGCCAGCATAATGCGGCCCCGACGTGGCCATCTTCACTCCGGACGCGCCGGCTGAATCATGGGCATGTCGTCTCCCGGTAAGTCATTCGTTGGAGAACGAGAGTGTCTGCCGCCTTTTTGAGTCGAGCGCCTCACTGTCGGTGTCGACAGGAGTAATAGTGCGGATTGACCGCGCCACTAACTCAAAAAGGGGAACGGAACGTGAGAATCTCGCGACGCGACGACGAGGCCACACTGGTCCGTGACGCTCGCGATCTGGAGGAGGCGAGACCGTGGGGCCACCGGCGCCAACCGTTCGACCGGAGCGCAGCTGACAATTGTCGGCGAAGGTGATGAGCTCGAGAAAATGACGAGGATGGCACGTGCAGATGAGGATCCAATTTCGCCCACGACGTTTGCGCCACTCAGGAACCGGACCTTTCGCTCGATCTGGCTCGCGACGCAGGTTTCGAGTCTCGGCTGGTTGATGAGACTGTTGCCATCAGCTGGCTGATGGCAACGATCTCGACTTCCGATTTGATGGTTGCGCTGGTACAGGCTTCATCGACGCTGCCCGCGTTGATCCTATCGGTCTTTGCCGGGCCATCGCCGACAATTTCAGCCGTCGCAGAGTCATGTTCGCCGGTCGGTGCCTGATGGCGGTAACATCTGCGCTGCTGACTGC
>NZ_JAMYUY010000044.1:0-12173 GCF_040323385.1 Mesorhizobium sp. M0045 | reverse complement strand
TTGCCTCAATCCTGGCCTGATGGACTATATCGCCACCTGGACGGCCAAGAGATCCGGCGCGTTGCCGGCCTAGTAGCCGCTCGACCATCATCGATCGAGCCGGGCGAAGCCGCCCGGCACGATCACGTGCAGGTGCGGACGGTGGGTCATCGCGGAGCCCTGCGTGTGGAGAACGGCGGTGATGCCGATGCGGGGCGTCGAGAGCGTAGGCCTCGACGCCCCAGTTTTCAGGCATTCGCCATTTCAATCGCATCGATTGCGCCACTGGCCTCCGCCCAGCGCGAAGATCGGCCACGGCTTTTGGTCGAGGGAATGGGCAATTGGTTCCCATCCTATTCGCGGAGAGACAGACACTTGAAGATCGGGCCCAATTAGACTAAGTTTCATAGACTAAGTCGGAAGCCCGCAATGCGCACCGTCAATATTCACGAGGCCAAGACGCATCTGTCTCGTCTTATCGACAGGGCGGCCAAAGGCGAATCCTTCATTATCGCGAAATCCGGCAAGCCGATGGTCAAGGTCGTTGCCATAAACGCACCTGCGGCCGGCGAAATGCGTCGCGTTGGGTTTATGGCCGGGCAGTTTTCAGTTCCGGACGACTTTGATCGGATGGCCGCTGAGGAAATCGAGAAGCTGTTTGGCGGCGATGCATGAAACTTCTGCTCGATACCCATCTTCTGCTCTGGGCGGCGGGCGAGCCCGAGAAGCTCCCGTCCGCCGCCCTCGCCGAAATCGAGAATGTCGACAACCACCTGACTTTCAGCGCCGCAAGCCTCTGGGAGATTGCCATCAAACGCGGTCTGGGCCGCCCTGACTTTAGGGTCGATGTGCGTCTTTTACGTCGGGGGCTGATAGACAATGGCTATCATGAGCTGCCAATCACCGGCGAGCATGCCATTGCGGTGGATGGGCTTCCACCCATCCACAAGGACCCCTTCGATCGGATCCTGATTGCTCAATCGATTGTGGAAGGCATCACATTGCTGACCATCGACGATCTGGTCGCGCAGTATCCTGGGCCTGTCCGTCGTCTCTGACAGAGGTGGCCCGGGCGGTGGGCTAAGCGGTTGAAGTCAGCTATCGCTTCAGACCACCCATGAACGCCTTTACTCGAGCAGAGTCGACCTGGTTCCACCAGACGCCGTCGTGCTTCAGCGCGCTGGCGATGATGACCCCGTCGACAATGGCGAGGATATCCTTGGCATTGTCCGCCGTGACACCGCTTCCGACCAGCGTCGGCAGGCCGGCGGCCTGCTTGATCATGCTTATGTAGCCCAAATCCGCGGCGTGGCCGGTGCGCTGGCCGGTCGCGATGATGGCATCGGCATCGAAGAAGACCAGATCCTTGACTAGTTCCTCCACCGGACGGTCGGCGACGATGGCATGTGCGCCGTGTTTGACATGGGCATCGGCGAAGATGCGAATGCCGTTGGCGCGCAGCCTGGCGCGGTAGCGCGCCGCGCGGCCCGACTCGCCTTCGACAAAACCCTCATTGGCGACATAGGCGTTCGCCCATTGATTGACGCGGACGAAACCGGCGCCGGCAGCGCTGGCGATCGCCAAAGCCGGGATCGCGGCATTGGCCAGCACGTTGATGCCGACCGGTCTGCCGAGCTCGCGGCGGATGCGGTCGGAAACGACCGCCATATAGGCCGCCGTCTCCGGCCCGATATCGTCAGGCTTGGCGAAAGGGATGTCGCCATGGTTCTCGACGATGACGCCGTCGCAGCCGCCGTCGAGATAGGCTTTGGCGTCATCGAGCCCGCGCTGGTAGATCACTTCCACGGCCTCGCCGTCATAGCGCGGCGCGCCGGGCAGGGGCGCCAGGTGAACGACGCCGATCACCACCTTGGTGCGGCCGAAAAGGTGCAAGAGTGCGTCGCCGCCGGATTGGCCGATCTGGGTCATGAGAGCTCCATTTGATCGATGAGCACCGCCATCTCGGAGGCGGAAGGACAGGATGCCAGCGTGCCCGGCCGTGTCACGGCGATTGCGGCGGCCGCCAGCGCAAGCTCCAGCGCCGAGGTAACCAGCATGCCCCGAGCAAGCCCGCCGGCGAGACAGCCGCAGAACACATCGCCGGCGCCGCTGGTGTCGAGCGCCTCGACCTGCGGCGCCGGCAAACGAAGCGGCTCTTCCTGGCCCGGGCCAAGCACCAGACAGCCTGCGGCGCCGAGCGTGATGACGACGGTGCCTGCACCTTTGGCTACCAGCGCGCCGGCGGCTGCTATCATGTCATCCCGGCCGGTCAGGGTTTTCGCCTCGGATTGGTTGACAACCAAAAACTCCGCCAGGCCAAGATCGGGAACGGATGCCGCATCGATCGGGCTGGCGTTGAGAACGGTGTGTGCGCCGTTTTCCTTTGCTGCTCTGAGGCTGGCATCGGTCGCGGCGGCACGCAAATTTCCCTGGCAGACGAGGATGTCGCCGGGAGCGATCCAGCGGACAAGTGCTGTTTGCGCCACCGGATCGAACGCTTCGCTGCAGGCAACGCCGCTGACAATGAAGTTCTCGCCGCCTCGATCGACGACGATGGTCGAGCGGTCGCTCGGCAGCTCGAATTCGCTGACCTCGAGGTCTGACAGTTCGCTGTCGAGGCGGCTCCTGATCCATGTGCCTTCGCGGTCCTTGCCGAGCGCCGTCCAGAACGTCACCTCTGCACCAGTCCGCGCTGCTGCGACCGCTTGGTTGGCACCCTTGCCGCCGAGCCCGTCGGCATAGCTCACGGCATTCAAAGTCTCGCCCGCGGCAGGGAGGCGGCCGACGCGAAACATGGTATCGATGCAGGCATTGCCGACGACATGGACATGCATGGCTCAGCTCTCGCCGGTCGCCCAGCCCAGCATCTGTTCGAACAGGGTCTTGTAACCGGGCCAGGCGATGAATTGCGGCGGCAGCCAATGCGGCCCGACATCAGATGTCCAGGCCACGGTGCGGCCCTTGCCGTAATGGCCGGTGACAAGCAGCGGCAGCGAACCATAATCCGACGATACGCTGGCCAGAACTTCCACATCGTCCTTCAGTGTCACCTCGTTGAAGCCGAGCAGGATCGGCCAGTCCGAACCGAGGCCCCTGAGGATAGGGTGTGTCGACCCTGGTTTCGGCACCGGGGCAAAGCCTTCGGGAACCTCGACGCGGTCGTCGTAGGCCAGGCAGTTCACCGGCAGCACGTCCTCGATCGGCGTCTTGCGGTAGCGCGCGCCGCCATTGATGCCCTGGAAGCTGTAATAACCGCCGAACATCAACAGACCGCCGCCGTCGCTGACGTAATCGCGGAGCAGGCGCAGGCGGTTCGGCGTCGGCTTGGAGTGGACCCAGGTGTCGGGATGCAGCAGCAGCGTGTTGGCGCCAATGTCGGAGAGCACGACCGCGTCATAGGCCGACAGCGCCTCCATCGTCTGAGGAAAGCCGCGCTGCGCCTCATGCGCCGGCATGAAGGTGACGTCGAAATCGGTCGCCTTGAGCGCGCCCAGCAATTCGTCGGCGCCGGTGTGATAGGTGACAGTCGGGAACTGGTCGAAACCCTTGATGTGGGTCGCGGTCGACACCCAGGATTCGCCGGCGAGCAGGATCTTCTTCTTGGACATTTGAACTCCGTCGTAAGTCTAGGCCGCTTGGAGCCGCGCGAACACGCTCTTCGGATTGGCGATCAGCATGCGGTCGATGGCCGCCTGCTCGACGCCATGCCGTTTCAGGCGCGGTATGAAATGCTTCAGGATATAGCCATAGCCGAAGCCGCCGAAGCGCGTCAGCATGATCTTGAGGAACACATCCTGCGACAATAGCAGGCGGTCGCCGAAGCCGGCCTCGACAAGAGCGGCGATCGCGCGTGCATTCTCCTCGTCGGAGGGCGATTGCGCGTCCTGGTCGGCATAATAATAGTCCATGCCGATCATGTCGTATTCGAGGAACGCGCCGCGCCGGGCGAGGCTTTTCTGGTAATCGGGATCGTCGTGGCTCGGGTTCATGTGGCAGAGCACCGTGTGGCGAAGATCGGCGCCCTCGGCCTCGACGATATCGAGCACGTCGTGCGCCAGCCGCTCCCAGCCAGGCAGATGGATCGACAGCGGCACGCCGGTGATGCGCGAAGCGCGCGCCGAAGCTCGCAGCGACTTGCGTTCCTCGGCGGTGAAATCCCTGCTGACACCGACCTCGCCGATCAGCCCGGCCATGATCGGCGGCTGCGTCTCGCCGCCGCCGACATCGTTGACGATGAACTCGGTCACGGCGTCGACATCCATGGCCTTCAGCCATTCGGGATGGGTATGCTCGAGATAGAACCCGGTGCCCATGACGATCTTGAGGCCGGACATGCGGCTGATGCGGGCGAGCTTTTCGGGGTCACGGCCGATGCCGATATTGGTGGCGTCGACGACGGTGTGGCCGCCCAGCGCGCGATAGCGCTGCAGTTCCGACAGCGCCAGGTCGGCGTCGTCGAGCGAGACATTGTCGCGGTTGACGTAAGGGTTCATGCGCAATTCGCCGATGATCTCGATGTTCACCGGCTGCTCGGCGATCGCCATGTCATCGGGATGGCAGGGGCATTTCCAGCTGCGCGCGCCGTCGAGCAGTATGTGCTCGTGCATCAGCGTTATCCCCATCTCCTCGACCGGAACCGGGCCGAGCACGGTCATCACGTGGCCGGTTTCGACCCCGACTGGCAACCGCTGCCTGGGCGCTGCGTCATCGAACAGACCACTCATCGGCTCAACGGCTCCGCACGGCGCCGCGGAACAGGCGGAAGTTCAGCCAGATGGCGATCAGGATGATCGTTCCGGTGACGATCGGCGTCAGGAAGGGCGACAGATGCGCCAGGATCAGGCCGTTGCCGATGACGGCCACGGTCAGCGCGCCGAGCACCGTGCCGATGATCGTTCCACGGCCGCCGAACAGGCTGGTGCCGCCGAGCACGACGGCGGCGATGACTTCCAGCTCGAAACCCTGTCCGGCATTTGAAGATCCCGATCCAAGCCGGGCAGCAATGATGATGCCGGCAAGGGCCGCCGCGGTGGCGGAAATCACATAGACGAAGAGCGTCTTCTGCCGCGTGTTGACGCCGGCACGCCGCACCGCCTCGGCGTTGGCGCCGATGCCGGTGACATAGCGGCCGAACGGCGTCTCGTTGAAGGCGAGATAGGCGATCGCCAGGATCGCCAGCGCGATCAGCGCCGGCACCGGCACGCCAAGAAACCAGGCGCGGCCCAGCACGGTGAAAGCGCTTCCGGGCTCGATGGGGATGGAATAGCCGCCTGTGATCAGCAGCGCCACGCCCCGGATCACCGAAAGCCCGGCAAGCGTGACGATGAAGGACGGGATGCCCTCATAGGCGACGAAATAGCCCTGCACCGCGCCAAGCAGGGCACCGAGCGCGAGCATGACGAGGATAACGACTGGCCACGGCAGGCCAAACTGCAAAAGTGTCGCCGACAGCGTTGCCACCAGCGCCAGCACGGAGCCGACCGAAAGATCGATGCCGCCGGTGGTGATGACGAAAGTCATTGCCGCGGCAACGATCAGCAGGGGCGCCGACTGCCGCAGGATGTTCAACAGATTGGGCGATGTCAGAAACGCGTCGGTCGCAACCGAGAAGATGATGCAGACGACCAGAAAGAACAGCGCGATCGAGACGACACTGCCATTGGCGAGGAGCACATCGCGCCAGGTGCCCTTGCGTACACGTGAGGGCTGGGCGGCGTGGATCGCGTCGCTCATGCCGGCGCTCCACCGCGGTAGCCGTTGGTGGCGGAACGCGCACTAAACTTGCGGCCGACGATCAGATTGACCACGTCCTCGATGTTGGTCTCGCCGATCAGCCGCTCGGCTACGTTGCGCCCTTCGTACATGACCTGGATGCGGTCGCAGACGAGGAACAGATCCTGCAGCCGGTGGGTGATCAGGATGACGCTGACACCGCGCGCACTGACCGCACGGATCAGTTCGAGCACCGCCTCGACCTCGGCCACGGCAAGCGCTGCCGTCGGTTCGTCCATGATCAGCACGGCCGGCTCGAACGAGGCGGCGCGGCCGATCGCGATCGACTGGCGCTGCCCGCCGGAGAGGTTTTCGACCTTGAGTCGCGTGTCGGCAATGACGATGCCGAGCCGATCGAGCATCTGGCGCGTCTCGTCATGCATGCGCTTCTTGTCGAGAAAGGAAATACCTGCGATGCGGCGACGCGGCTCGCGGCCGAGAAACAGATTGCCGGCGACGTCGACCGTGTCGCACAGCGACAGGTCCTGGTAGACCATCTCCACGCGCGCCGCACGCGCGTCCGCCGGCGAGCTGAAGATCACCGGCTTGCCGTCGATTTCGATGGTGCCGGCGTCGGGAACCACAGCTCCCGACAGCACCTTGCTCAATGTCGATTTGCCGGCGCCATTGTCGCCGACCAGCCCCAGCACCTCGCCCGGCTTCAGCGTCAGCGATACGTCATCGAGCGTCTGGATGGCGTTGTAGCGCTTTGAGATGCCGCTCATCCGCACCCGATAGGTCTGGCCACTGCTCATCTGGGATTCCACGCGATTGCAGTCATCCGCGGCGCAGCCTCAGAAGGCGCCGCGGCCCGGTCGCCAACGCAGTTTACTTGAACATCGCGCGGTATTGGTCGACATTCTTCTTGGTCACGATCGTCACCGGGATGTTGATGATCGGATCGATTTTCTCGCCCTTCTTGAGCTTGCCCAGCGCTTCGACCGCAGCCTTGCCTTCGCCGGCTGGATCCTGCTGCACGACCGCGACCACCCAGCCGTCGTCGATGCCCTGAACGGCCTGCTTGGTCAGATCCCAGCCGAACACCTTGACGTCGCCGGTGCGGCCCTGGCTGGTCACGGCCGAAACTGCGCCGAGCAAGGCCGGCTCTCCGGTTGCATAGAGCGAGTTCATGTCCGGATTGGCAGTCATCAGGTTTTCCGAAGCACTCAACGCGGTCTCTTGAACGTTCTGGCCGTCGACCGTGTCGAGGAAGGTGACGGCCTGGCCGCTTTCGGTCACCGCCTTCTTGAAGCCGTCGAGCCGCTGGTTCTGGATGAATGAATTGAGTGCGCCGACGATACCGATCTTGGCCTTACCGCCCATCTCGGTCTTCACATAGTCGGCGTAGAATTTGCCGATGTCCTCGCCGGCCTTGGTGTTGTCGACGCCGATGAACGAAATATTGTCGCCGTCGGGGATCTGCGCGTCGATGGCTATGACGGGAATGCCGGCCGCCTTGGCTGCGGTGATCGCAGGCTTGACGCCGTTGACGTCGATGGCGACCAGAATGATGCCGTCGACTTTCTGCGTGATGTAGTTCTCGATCGCGTCGTTCTGCGCGCTCGGCACATTATTGGCGTTGAAAATGACCAGCTTGGCGCCGGCGGCGTCGGCTGCCTTTTGCGCGCCCTCGTTGATCTGGTTGAAGAACAAGGCCTGCTGGTTGATGTTGACGAGAGCGAACGTATCGGCAAGCGCCGATCCCATGGCTGCCGAGCCCATGGCAACGGCGGCGGCACAGCCGGCGAGAAGTTTGAACAGACGCATTTCGGTTCCCCTTGCTTGCGGACCAGACCTCGGCCGGTCCCGTTGGTGCTACAGGCACGAGGCAAGCATTCAAGAGACTTGAATATTTGTCAATCCAAATGAACGCCGAGCGTTGCTCAGAAAGTCGCCGGCGTATTGACCCAGAAAATGCTGGCGCGTTCCTCGCCGATGTTGCGGTAATGATGCGGCAACTCCGACCTGAACACGAAGGCATCGCCCGTGGCGAGAGCATGGCTCTTGCCGTCGACGATCAGTTCGATCCGCCCGGCGAGCACGTAGCCGACTTCCTCGCCGGAATGCTGGATCGGACCTTCGCTCGAGCCCTCCGCCTCGATGTGATGGATGTTGCATTGTAAGAGGTGGCCAGGCGAATATGGAATGATGCGTTCGAGAGAAATTCCTTCGCCGCGCCGTAGCGCGTCGAGCGCAATCAAAGGCCTTGCGCCCGCCCGGAATACGATCGCCTCGTCGTCGTCGACTTGCTCGAACATCCAGCCGATGTTGGTGTCGAGAACCTCGACCAGACGGTGAAGCATGGGCAGGGACGGCGAAGCCTTACCGTTCTCGATCTTGGACAGCAGGCTTTCCGAGCAATTCGCAGCCGCGGCCAGCGTCTTCAGCGTCATGCCGCGTGTCTGGCGGGCGAGACGCAGCCGAGTTCCAAGTCTCGCGGCATTTACGGTGGCGTCGGTTTCTGACTCTGGCCGCCGTCGATCGATCTTGTTCATCTGTTCGCCAACCATTCAACGGTCAAGGGCAACTAACGCGCGAGCAAAAGACCTCGGCTGACGATTTGCAAGTGCTGATGCGTCAAATTCGAGACTGCAGCCGCAGCTATCTCATCCGGCGAATGCCGCTCCCGCATGAACCGTGCTGATGATCCCGCGCCAGTTATCCCCTATCGCTTGGCCGTCCATCATGGTCGAAATCGCCAGCCGTTACCGCGTTCGCGTCACGTGGCGAGTGGACTTGGGACGACAATGCGTGCAAGGCGGGCCACGTAGCCAATCTACACAACCACGGCCGCGACGACACGACAAAATCTGGACTGTCACCGAATTGCGGAGCGCGCCCAGAAGTCACCCGCGGCAGCGCCCCATGGAGTTACGCCCAGGCCGCGCAGGCTCTCGATAGCCGCGACGTATCCAGTGAAATCCCTGGGGCAGTCGCGCGCTTGAGCTTCGGCAATTTTGAAGAAAGTCCAACAGAACTAATGGACTAGCGCCTTGCGGAAGTGAATTGCGGAAGCGGCGACCAATTAACGCTTTAGAAGTATAGATACATCTACACGAGGTGCGAAGAAGCAGCGCCAATACAGCTGATTGGTTACAGCATATTTATTTTCGCATATGTGGTATTGACCGTCCGGGGATTCCTGTACACGGTCCCGTGGGATGGTGAAATTATGCGGCAAATAGGTGTACCCGCCGTCTACCCTGGACCGCACCGAAGACCGAGGTATGGCGCGGCAATCTGAACCGCCGCAACACTTGAATTTGGTCTGCGGGTCAATCTTATCTTCGTACCAATCATGGGCGTTAGCGGCTGTTGCGGCGGCGATACAAATCGCCGTGAAGATGAGCCTTCGCATGGCATTCCTCAAGTATCTGGCAGGCGCTGCTCGTTGGGGGTTCCATGTATATTAGCGTTCCATTGAAAATACCATTGGCCTCCGATCGACTTAACGCAGCTCCAGCCAGCGGCGCTCGCAACGAAAGACCGCCAGCCCGGGCAATTGGATTGTGAGCGTTTTTGGTGCAGCGCGGACGCAGCTCGTCCGCACCTGCCCAAGGGCGAGCCGACGCATTCATTGACAACGACATTGATCCGGCAATTCTACCTAGGCTCTCTGACGATGATCTTCGGGAGCTTGGCATAAAATCTGTCGGTCACCGGAAAAAGATCCTGACCGCCATCGCTGAGCTCTCGCATCAGGCGGACCAACCACTCCCGGCGAGCGAAGCGGCTACGCGGAATGCTCACGACGGTGCAGCGCCAAACGCGAAGCAAATGAGGCCGAAAGGCGGCACCCCACGGCCATGTTCGTCGACCTCGCGGGATCGGCCGCCTTAGCGTCGTCGCTCGATCCCGAGGACTTACGCTCCGTCATAATCGCGTAGCGATCCTTGGTCGCCACAGAAGTCGCCCGCTATGACAGCTATGTCGCCAAATACATGGGACGGCGTCCTTTGCTACTTCGGCTGGCCACACGCGCCCCGTGCGGCTTCTCCCGCTTGCTCTCCACGATCATCCGCTCGGTGTGGGCCGGCAACTGGTTCCGGCCGGCGCGAGCGGCCCGTTAGGGCCTCAAGCCCCTCATCCTTAGCGACTGAAGATCTTGTACCCAGTCTTACGCGAGATGCCGAACTCCCGGCACACGTTGCTCATGCCTTCTCCATCGAGAAGGCGGGGCACGAAACGAAGTCGCTCCTCCATCACCGAACACTCTTTCCAAGGCGTCAACACCTCCGCCATGCCAAAAGTGTTACCCATGGGTCCGGCACAAAACGTCACCTATGTCTCGGGTCGCTCATTCACCGCACCTTTCAATCGTGCTATGGAAATCAAATCGTAGGGCCATAACGGTAGGCCGTGCGGTCAGGAGCGCTTGGAGGAACCAGCATTGCCGGAAGGTGCGGAACCTCGTCGTGATCATCGGCAACGCGTCTTGAAACGTGCGACCATCATCATCAGCATCACAAGTTCTGAAATCAGCTGCACCATGCGCAATCAGCATGCAAGCGGAGCAGAATTGAAGTTGCCAGCCGAAACAAGGATTCCGACCGAGTTTCTTCTGTACGTTCCCGTCGACGGGGTAGCTTACCGATCTGTTGTGCGATGGCGCAAAAACGAGAAGGTCGGAGTCCAATTCACTGGCGTTGAGCCGAAGCCTCGCCTCCATTACGGATAGCGCGAGGTATTAATAACGCGCTTCAGCGTAACGCGCTTCAGCGAAACGTCGAAGGTTGATCATTGACCGGGCTTGCAGATTTGCTAGGTCGGCAGTGCGCCTTGCCCCCAGTAGTTCCCATCACCTTCCTGCGAATGCAGCCTGACCAGCCTCGCTGGCTGGCAAGCCGGGCGCTTCATGCGCTTTGGCGGCGACCCAGGATGCTCCTAGCGTGCGTCCATAGCCGCTTGCGGATCGCTCGGGTGCGGATCTCACCCATGGGGGCGAATGCCGGCTTGCCAGTTTCGCGCTCAACGCCAAGCAGTTGGCCGAGAGCGGCCGCCGGACTTGTGCCGGCCGCGCCAAGGAGCGGACATCAAATGGAGTGAAATCCTTAGTCGTTCCTTCACCCATCTTTGCTTTAAATACCTCCATGGAATTGGGTGCCCGTATCTTGAAGCGGTTTGTCCGCCGGCTGCGACGAACCGGCAAGAGTGGCAACGTTGCCACTATTTTTGCCCTGTCGTTGCCGATCGTCGTCGGCGGCGCGGGTCTCGGCGTTGAGACTTCCTACTGGTATTACAGCGGCCTGAAGCTACAAGCGGTGGCGGATGCGGCAGCCTATGCTGGCGCTTTGGAAAAGGTTTCAGGATCCGACAAACCAACGATAGTCTCCGCCGCGACATTGTCTGCGACAACGAATGGCTGGGACCCGTCGACAGGCACAATCGAAGTCTTCACGCCCCCGTCCTCCGGCCCGAATGTGGCCCAAAAGGCTGTCGAGGTCATCGTTCATCAGACCCTCGATCGGTTTTTTACATCGATATTCACGCAAAACGCTGTCGGCGCACAGGCAAGAGCGGTGGCTCTTATCACCGACGCCTCAAAGGCCTGCGCTCTAGCTCTCAATCCTTCCGCTCCGAGAGCGGCGCTCTTTTCCGGCAGTTCGACCATAAAAATGACGGGCTGCTCCGTGATGTCCAACTCCATAGCCGCGGACGCCATCAAGCTTCAGGGATCGGCAAGCCTTCAGGCCGACTGCCTGATATCGGCCGGCGGTGTTTCGTTGAGCAACCCCGTGACGACCGTGTGCGCCAGGCCGATAACCCAGGCGTTGCCCGCCGGTGATCCCTTTATCGACCTGCCGACGCCAACAGCCACAACTCCCTGTCAAAACTCGAAATTGTCGACCCTGAACCCCGGGACATACTGCAGCGGGCTGAGCCTGAGCGGCAATGTTGCCCTCTCGCCCGGCTTGTACGTCATTCAAGGCGGTGATTTCAAGGCGAACTCGAACGCGAATATTTCCGGCGACGGAGTCATCATCTATCTGGCCGGCACATCGAGCGTGAGCATGAACGGCAACGCCACCGTCAAGCTTAGCGCACCGACGTCAGGCACCTATTCCGGCGTTCTGTTTTACGGCAACAGAGGTAACCGGGCGGGGTCGAACACGTTCAATGGCACGGCGGACTCGCTTTTGACCGGCGCTCTGTATTTTCCAACCCAGGACGTCAATTACCTCGGCAATTTCTCGGGCAAAGGCGGTTGCACTCAGGTCATCGCCGGTACGTTGCAGTGGTCCGGCAACACGAGCATCAGCCAGGATTGCACGAGCCTCGGAATGCGCGACATTCCGGCCACGCAATCCATAAAGCTTGTCGAGTAATCTTCGTGACGGGGTCAGCAGTCCGGATGTTCCGCAGCGATTCGGGTGCTGCCGCGGTAGAGTTTGCGCTGATTGTGCCGATCCTTTGCCTGGTAC
>NZ_JAMYUY010000043.1:0-14952 GCF_040323385.1 Mesorhizobium sp. M0045 | reverse complement strand
GGGTGGCGCTCGCTCGCGCCATCATCACCAAGCCGCGTGTGCTTCTGCTCGACGAGCCGCTCGGCGCTCTCGACAAAGCGCTGCGCGTCGGAATGCAGATCGAGCTCAAGCGCATCCAACGCGAGATCGGCATCACCACCATCTTCGTCACCCACGACCAGGAAGAAGCGCTGACGATGAGCGACCGCGTCGGCATTCTGCGCGACGGCAAGCTGGTGCAGGAAGGCCCGCCCGAGGAGATCTACAATCGGCCGAAGAGCGAGTTCGCCGCCACCTTCCTCGGCGATGCCAACATTTTTCGTGGCGAGAGCACAGGCAACGGCATCCGGCTGCCGGACGGCACGGCGATTTTCGCTGGATCTGGCGCCAACCTTGCCCCTGGTGCAAAGGCCAGTTGCGCCGTACGGCCCGAACGGATCCGCATCTTCACCGATGCTGCGGCTCCGGATACGGCCAGTGCGAACGTGCTGCGGGGGGAAGTGTCGAAACGCATCTTTGCCGGCAATAGCAGCACCTACTTCGTCGAACGTGGCGGACAGATACTGAAAGTCATCGTGCAGAACACCGGTGCTGACAAGCTGGCGGAGGGCCAGGAAGTGGTGCTGCGGTGGTCGCCGGAGAGTACCGTCCTGATGGCAGCGAGTTAGTCTAGCGGGCGGCCGTGCTAACGGGACGTTGCGTTACCTCCCCACCTCCTCTGCCCTACCGAACATTCGTCGCTCATCGTGAGCAAAGAAAACATCCACCGCCAGATATTGGCAGCACTAATTGACTGCGTTGGGTCCAGATCAGGACAAACCCTTTGCCGTGCAGACCGCCGGCTCACTCACATCTCGCACCAAGAAGCCGCCGGTCCACTTTCGGCCCAAACGCGACGTCTGAGCAATGCTTCGGCGATGACCGCTTTTGGCTTTGCTGCTGTTGAGCGACGCCAGCTTTCGCCCAAATCGCCCTCCCCATCATCCCACCAAACTGCCCTGCTCCACCTCCTCGGCATTCGGATCGCCCGGCGCCGTCGCCCAGGCCAGTTCGACCAGCGTCACCGTCCGCCTTCCGACCCCGTCGAGCTGGCAGACGATCAGCCCCTGCTCCTCGATATAGGTCAGCAGGCGCCGAGCGCGGCGTAGGGAGTGCGAGCCGTAGGCGCGGGCGATGGCCGCGTCGCTCGGGCAGGGCCACCCCTCCTTGGCCGCGCGGGCGATCATCATGAACACGCCCTGCATATCCTCGGGCAGCAGCGAGGCGCGCGCCGAGACATCTTGCCAGGCGTCATCGTCGGCCATGTCGGAGCCGAGGCCGGCGCGGGCGCGCGTCAGCATGCGGCGGAACGCGGGCAGGTCCGGCACGACCGAGGCGAGGCCCTCTATGCGGCAGCGGACCACGAACTCCTGATAGAGCACGCCGATGACGCGGAAGCCGGCATCTGGCTGCGCCAGTACGGCGCGCAGCACCCGGTCGACGCGCTCGCGCCGCTCCGCCAAATCCTCGGCGCTGATCGGCCGCTCCACCGCTTCGGGGCGGATTTCGAGCGCCGCCGATTTTGCCGCCATCAGCTGATCGAGCAGATCCGGCGACGACCGGCGCTGCGGCCGGACGGTTTCGGGCGGCGGGGCCGCCAGGATGATCGCGCGCGCGTCCTCCAGTCCCGATTCCGGCAGCGGCATCAGGCGCGGGGTCGCGTTGCGCGGGCTTGTATCGGTCGGGCCGATGCGCAAGCCGAGCGGGCGGCGCGACAGCGCCGGGCCGAGCGCCATGAACTGCCCGCGCTCGAGGTCGCGAAAGGCTTCCGCCTGGCGCCGCTCCATGCCGAGCAGGTCGGCCGCGCGCGCCATGTCGATATCGAGAAAGGTCCGGCCCATGAGGAAATTGGAAGCCTCGGCGGCGACGTTCTTGGCGAGCTTGGCCAGCCGCTGGGTGGCGATAATGCCGGCCAGCCCACGCTTGCGGCCACGGCACATCAGATTGGTCATGGCGCCGAGCGAGAGCTTACGCGCCTCGTCCGAAACCTCGCCGGCAACCGCCGGCGCGAACAGCTGCGCCTCGTCCACCACCACCAGCATCGGATACCAGTGGTCGCGGGCGACCTCGAAAAGCCCGCCGAGGAAGGCGGCGGCGCGCCGCATCTGGTTCTCGGCGTCGAGCCCCTCGAGATTGAGCACCGTGGAGACGCGGTGGATGCGCGCCCGCTCGCCGGCGCTCTGCAGGCCGCGCTCGGTATGCTCCTCGGCGTCGATCACCAGGTGGCCAAAACGGTTGCCCAGTGTCACGAAGTCGCCTTCGGGGTCGATGATGGTCTGCTGCACCCAGGGCGCACTCTGCTCCAAGAGCCGGCGCAGCAGGTGGGACTTGCCGGAGCCCGAATTGCCCTGCACCAAAAGGCGCGTCGCCAGCAGTTCCTCAAGATCCAGCGCCGCCGGGGCGCCTGCGCTCGTGTGGCCCATCTCGATCGCAACCGTCATGTCTTCGACTCTCCTTAAGGAGAGGGCTTATCAACGGGGTGGCAGCCCGTCGAGCGCCCATGGCAGAGCGCTCCGTGTTGCGCACAGGCTGGATGCTGCTCACGATCAAGGATCGTAGAGGATTGGAATGAAACGGGCCGTTTCGATTCGATAAGGAGGCGGTGCGGATGTTTCGCAGCCCTTATCCGGAGGTTGAGGTGGATCTCATCGGGATGAATTCGCCATTGCTGGAAAGAGCACTCGCCGCCAGCGAGATCTACCTCGGCATGCTGCATCCCCGCTCTCGACCCCGGAGCTGATCGTCCATGGCCTGCCCGACGAGCCGCTGGTGCTGGCGTCCGGCAACACACCGGCTTGCGGCTCGACTTTTACCGCTGTCGTGGCGCCATTCGCGAAACGACGAACAACAAAGCTCTCATAATGACTGTATCGATCACTATTTCTGTCGAACGGAACATCCTGGAAAAACTCTCGTTGGGTATAGATCGCGATCCAGCGATGCAACTCGATGGAGACACTAAGATGATGAAAATTCTCTCTGCATCCCTACTTGCTATCGGCCTGGCCACATCTGCCATGGCACAATCAACCGGTTCGGGAACTGGCGGAACTGGTATGAACGGCAATACCGGCGTCGACACGGGCACCGCCGGCAACAGCGGCAACAACGGGACCAGTACCACTACGCCGAACCAGATCGATCCGAATGCAACGAACGCCACCACGCCGCAGACAAACGGTATGGGGGACCGCTGCAAGGATACGGCAGGCAACGACACCGACAACAACACCCCAAGCGGCGCCATGACGTCGGATATGCAGAACTGCAACAAGTAACGGAGTCTTGCTCAGCGGTCGTTTCAGCCCGCTGCCTGGTCCAGACCGGGCACGGGCTCACCATTTTGGATGGACGGCGAGCCGAGGTCGGCTAGTTGTCTCAGCTAGGTCCGCGACAGATGGCGGCCAGCCCGGGACGGGCAGCCGTTCTGCTGATTTTCGCGGAGAGAACTGGTGGAGCCAATCGGAATCGAACCGACGACCTCTTGAATGCCATTCAAGCGCTCTCCCAACTGAGCTATGGCCCCACTCCGGCAGTTCGCCGGCGCCGTTTCCGGCGAAGAGATCCGGCGCGGGTTCTAGACCGCGCCGTTCGTGCAGGCGGCTTCTAACCCCGCCTTCAGTCAATATCAAGCCTTCAACGACCGCTTTTTCTAGGCGGCGCGGCGAAAGCCGGCGAATGCGGTTCGCTCAGACTTCGTCGTCGTCGTCGCCGACGCCGATCATGTCGGCAACGTCATCGTCTTCTTCCTCCTCGTCGGCGAGGAATGTGTCATCCTCATCATCGCCAAGGTCGACGTCGTCCTCGTCATCGGCGAGATCGGGAAGCTCGTCGGCCTTCGCGTCCTCGTCCGCCTCTTCGAGCGAGACGACCTCGACGCCCTCTTCCTCCTCGGCGTCCACTTCCTTTTCGGCAACTTCCTCTTCTTCCTCGAGGGCGGCGATCTTGCCTTCTTCGAAATAGGAGCGCGGATAGCTCTTGCCCGTATAAGGCGAGACGATCGGGTCCTTGTTCAAGTCATAGAATTTTCGACCCGTCTCCGGGTCGATGCGTTTGGTGCCAAGTTCGGGTTTTGCCACAGCAAGCCTCGTCGATGAAAGTTTGGTCCCCTTAACCAGAGTTTACGGCGCTGTCAAAGCGAAAAGCCGGCGTCCCAAAAAGCGTGAATTCGATGGCCTTCGTACCAAAGGGATGACCATTTCGGTCCGCCATGGTAGGAGACCGCGCAAACCAGAAGAAAATAGCCGGGCGCCGGCGTTTCCAGGAAAGAACCATGTCGCACGCTGCTGCCCCGAAACAGGCCACCGCCCGCAAATCATCTGGCCTTTCAGGTGCGGCACGGGTGCCGGGCGACAAGTCGATCTCGCACCGCTCGTTCATGTTCGGTGGCCTGGCCTCTGGCGAAACCCGCATCACCGGACTGCTGGAAGGCGAGGACGTAATGCGTACGGGCGCTGCCATGAAGGCGATGGGCGCTCATATCGAGAAGCATGGCACCGAATGGGTGATCCGCGGCACCGGCAATGGCGCGCTGCTGCAGCCGGAAGGCCCACTCGATTTCGGCAATGCCGGCACGGGCTCCCGCCTCACCATGGGCCTGGTCGGCACCTATGACATGGAAACCACCTTCGTCGGCGACGCCTCGCTGTCCGGCCGGCCGATGGGCCGCGTGCTCGAGCCGCTGCGCCAGATGGGCGTGCAGGTGCTGAAGGCGACGCCTGGCGATCGCATGCCGATCACGCTGCACGGGCCTAAGCACGCCGCGCCGATCACCTACCGCGTGCCGATGGCATCGGCACAAGTCAAGTCGGCGGTGCTGCTGGCTGGGCTGAACACGCCGGGCATCACCACCGTCATCGAGCCGGTGATGACGCGCGATCACACCGAAAAGATGCTCAAGGGATTCGGCGCCAATCTGTCGGTCGAGACCGACGAGCGCGGCGTGCGCCACATTTTCATCGAAGGCCAGGGGAAGCTCACCGGGCAGACCATCGCGGTGCCAGGCGACCCCTCCTCGGCGGGCTTTCCACTGGTGGCGGCGCTGATCGTGCCGGGCTCGGACATTACAATCGAAAACGTGCTGATGAACCCGACCCGCACCGGACTTCTGTTGACGCTGCAGGAAATGGGCGCGCGCATCGACATAATCGACCCGCGCAACGAAGGCGGCGAGGACGTCGCCGACCTGCGCGTGCGCTATTCCGAGCTGAAGGGCGTCACCGTGCCGCCCGAACGGGCGCCGACCATGATCGACGAGTATCCGGTGCTTGCCGTGGCGGCGAGCTTCGCCGAGGGCGAAACGCTCATGCTCGGGCTGGAAGAGCTTCGGGTGAAGGAATCCGACCGGCTGTCGGCGGTCGCCAACGGGCTAACGCTCAACGGCGTCGACTGCACCGAGGGCGAGGCCTCGCTTGTCGTGCGTGGAAAGCCGGGCGGCAAGGGCCTCGGCCAGCACCCCAACGGACAAGGCACCATCGTCCAGACCCACCTCGACCACCGCATCGCCATGAGTTTTCTGGTGATGGGGCTGGCGACGGAAAAACCTGTGACCATCGACGACCAGGCGATGATTGCTACGAGCTTTCCGGAATTCATGGGGCTGATGAAAGGGCTGGGGGCGGAGATTGAGTGACAGTTGATGGCAATCGCAAACCTTGGAGATTGGGCGCCAACATCCTCCCCTTCGTCATCCTGGGGCGAAGCAAGGAGCGAAGCGACGCGGCGAAGGCCCCAGGATCCATGCCGTGACGTCAGAGCATCGCAACGGTGCAGAATTCTGGTTCACAGCATTCTTCGGCTGATGTTACGGCATGGATCCCAGGGTCTTCGCTCCGCTACGCGATCGCTGCGCCCTGGGATGACGAAGGCGCGGTGGCCTGTTGCCAAGTGGACAAAGGCGGCAGGCAGCCGATGAGCACCCCCTTCAGCATCGCCATCGACGGCCCCGCCGGCGCCGGCAAGGGCACGCTGGCCCGACGGCTCGCCGATCACTATCGGCTGAACCTGCTCGACACCGGCCTTACCTATCGCGCGGTGGCGCATGCGCTGCTCCGGCTCGGCCTGCCGCTCGACAATGTTTCGGCCGCTGAAACCGCGGCCCGGCAGGTCGATCCGGCAAAGCTCGACCGCGCAGTGCTTTCGGCACACGCCGTTGGCGAGGCGGCTTCGAAAGTGGCAGTGATCCCGTCGGTGCGGCGCATCCTGGTAGAGAAACAGCGTGACTTCGCAAGAACACCGCCTGGCGCGGTGCTCGACGGCCGCGACATCGGCACCGTCGTCTGTCCCGATGCCGACGTAAAACTCTATGTCACGGCCAGTGCCGAGGTGCGGGCAAAGCGGCGGCTGGATGAAATCGAGAGCATCGGCGGCACTGCCAATTTTGACGAAATCCTTGCCGATATCGTGCGCCGCGACGAGCGCGACATGGGCCGCGTGGACTCGCCATTGAAGCCGGCCGTCGACGCGCACTTGCTCGACACGTCGGAAATGGCTATAGAAGCCGCGTTTCTGGCAGCACGGGCGATCATCGACGACGTCCTGGCCAAGAGAAACAAAGCCTGAGCCTGGGTTTTCCTGCCGCCGCCGATTGCCGGCGACAAAAAGAATTCCCATATCGGGCGTGAACCAGCCTGCCAGCATTCTTCATGCGCCGGAATTGCCGCTCAAAGGCGGCCAAGGGCTTTTTGCCCGGAACGCCGGCAGGCCAACGCAACGCTAACCCACGGCGCCGGCCCCGCGACAGATTGCGGGGCATTCCAGGAGAAACTATGTCAGTTGCAAATCCCACTCGCGATGATTTCGCGAGCCTGCTCGAAGAATCATTTTCCGCCGGCCATTCCGGCGAAGGCCAAGTCGTCAAGGGCATCATCACTGCCATTGAGAAGGACATGGCCATCATCGACGTCGGCCTCAAGGTCGAAGGCCGCGTGCCGCTGAAGGAATTCGGCGTCAAGGGCAAGGACACGACGCTCAAGGTCGGCGACACGGTCGAGGTCTATGTCGAGCGTATCGAGAACGCGCTTGGCGAAGCCATGCTGTCGCGTGAAAAGGCCCGCCGCGAAGAGAGCTGGGTCCGTCTCGAAGAGAAGTTCACCAAGGGCGAACGCGTCGAAGGCGTCATCTTCAACCAGGTCAAGGGCGGCTTCACCGTCGACCTCGACGGCGCCGTGGCCTTCCTGCCGCGCAGCCAGGTCGACATCCGCCCGATCCGCGACGTCTCGCCGCTGATGCACAACCCGCAGCCCTTCGAGATCCTCAAGATGGATCGCCGCCGCGGCAACATCGTGGTGTCGCGCCGCACCGTGCTCGAGGAAAGCCGCGCCGAACAGCGTTCGGAAATCGTGCAGAACCTCGAAGAGGGCCAGGTAGTCGAAGGCGTCGTCAAGAACATCACCGACTATGGTGCGTTCGTCGACCTCGGCGGCATCGATGGGCTGCTGCACGTCACCGACATGGCCTGGCGCCGCGTCAACCATCCGACCGAAATCCTCAACATCGGCCAGACGGTCAAGGTGCAGATCATCCGCATCAACCAGGAAACCCACCGCATCTCGCTCGGCATGAAGCAGCTCGAGAGCGATCCGTGGTCCGAGATCGGCACCAAGTTCCCGATCGGCAAGAAGATCAAGGGTACCGTCACCAACATCACCGACTACGGCGCGTTCGTCGAGCTGGAGCCGGGCATCGAAGGCCTCATCCACGTTTCGGAAATGTCGTGGACCAAGAAGAACGTGCATCCCGGCAAGATCCTGTCGACGACGCAGGAAGTCGACGTGGTGGTGCTCGAAGTCGATCCGGCCAAGCGCCGCATCTCGCTCGGCCTCAAGCAGACGCTGGAAAACCCGTGGGAAGCCTTCGCGCGCAGCCATCCGGTCGGAAGCCAGGTTGAGGGCGAGGTCAAGAACAAGACCGAGTTCGGCCTGTTCATCGGCCTCGAAGGCGACGTCGACGGCATGGTCCACCTTTCCGACCTCGACTGGACCCGTCCGGGCGAGCAGGTGATCGAGGAGTACAATCGCGGCGACATGGTCAAGGCGCAGGTGCTCGACGTCGATATCGACAAGGAACGCATCTCGCTCGGCATCAAGCAGTTGGCCAAGGATACGGTCGGCGAGGCAGCGACGTCAGGCGAACTGCGCAAGAACGCAGTCGTCACCTGCGAGGTTATCGGCGTGAAGGATGGCGGTCTGGAAGTGCGGCTGGTCGACAGCGGCATCGAGACCTTCATCAAGCGCTCCGACCTCAGCCGTGACCGCGACGAGCAGCGCCCCGAGCGCTTCACCGTCGGCCAGAAGGTCGACGCCCGCGTCATCGCCTTCGACAAGAAGACCCGCAAACTGCAGGTCTCCATCAAGGCGCTGGAAATCGCCGAAGAGAAGGAAGCGGTCGCCCAATACGGTTCGACCGACTCCGGCGCTTCACTGGGCGACATCCTTGGCGCCGCGCTGAAGAAGCAGGGCAGCTAAGCCAACACCGCGCTTCGCGCGGGTTATAAACGAAACAAGAGAGCCCCGCCGGAACGATCAGGCGGGGCTTTTGCTTGTGATCTTTGCGACGGACCGCAGGCTCAGGCCCTGCCGTAAAGCGGCACCAGCGTGCCGCTGATGGCCATGTTGGCCGGCGAGGCGAGATAGGCAATGGCCTCGGCGGCCGCTTCAAGGCTGACCCATCTGCTGAAATCTGCGTTCGGCATGTCAGCCCGGTTGGCCGGCGTGTCGAGCGTCGAGGGCGCCACGGCGTTGACCAGAATGCCGTTGCCCTTCAGCTCTTCGGCCATCGCCACGGTCATCGCGGCGACTGCCGCCTTGGCGGCGGCGTAGGCCACCTTGCCGGAGCCGCGCCGCGGATCGAGCCCGGCTCGCGCGGTGACATTGACGATGCGGCCCGGCACGGAAGATTCCAGCATCGAGCGTATCGCCGCGCGGCAGCACAGGAAGGTGGTGCGGGCGTTGGTGTCCATCATCTCGGCGAAGGAGGCAGGCTCGATCTTCTCGACCGGCGCGGCGGTGAAGCCGCCGGCCAGATGCACCGATGCCCATAAATTCGGAACGCTGGCATAGAAGGCGTCGACCTTGGCAGGGTCGGCGAGGTCGACGTTATGGGCCAGCCTGACGCGGTCATGCGCCGGGAAGGGGAAATGTGCAGGCGCGGCAGCGTGAGCGTTGGGCACATGGCAGATCGCGCCCTGCTCCAGCAGGTTCCCTACGACCGCGCCGCCAAGGGCACCGGTGCCGCCGGTCACCACGATATGTCTGCCGTCCAGTGTTTCCGTCATATTCGACCGCTCCGTCATTGCGCGCCGCCGATGCCGAAGGTCGCGCCTTTCGCGCGATCACTCAACCAAAATCTCGATGACGTAAGGTCTTCCAGTCGCCCGCGCGCGCCCAAGCGCGTCCGCCAAGCCGCCGGCGCCGGAAATCCGCTCGGCGGCAATGCCGTAGGCTTCGGCCAATTTGCAGAAATCCGGCGGTGCCGGGGAGACGCCGACCGGCTCGACGCCGACGTCGAGCATCGAGGTTTCGATCTCGCGGTAGCCGCGATTGTTCCAGACGGCGAAGATCACCGGCGCCGCAGCGTCGAGCGCGGCGCCCAGTTCCGGCAGGGTGAACTGGAAGCCGCCGTCGCCGGTGAGGCAAACGACCGGCGCCTCAGGCCTGGCAAGGACGGCGCCGATCGCCGCCGGCGGGCCATAGCCGAGCGCGCCGAAGCCGGTGGCCGCGTTGAACCAGCCGCCCGGCCGGTCATGATCGTAATAGAGGTTGGCGGCGTAGACCGGCTGGGTCGAATCGCCGACGATGATCGCGCCAGGCAGCGCATCGCGGATCGTCTCGACGGCGCGCAGTTGCGCCTGCATAGCCGGGCCGATCTCGGCAAAGGCCGCTTGCCGCGTCGCGGCGGCGCGAGCGGCGCCGTCGACCGATTGCGCCTGGCCCGTGCCGAGTTCGGCACCCAGCGCCTCGAGCGCTGCACCGCAATCGGCCTGGATCGAAATCCGGGCCGGCCGGCGGGCAAGCTGGTCGGCGCCGATGTCGATGCGGATCAGATTGGCAGGCAGGACAAAACCGCCGTCGCCATAGCCATCATAGTCGGTCGGACCGAATTCGGTGCCGGCGGCAATGACCAGATCGGCGCCGGCCATCAGCGCACGCACCGCCTTCAGGCTGGGGCTGGCCGGCACGCCAAGCGGATGGCGATAGAGCAGGCCGCGCGCATTGGCGGTCTGGACGACCGGCGCTCCCAACCTCTCGGCAAGGCGCTGCAACGGCGCTTCGGCCGCTTTGGCGCCGCCGCCGGCCAGGATAAGCGGCCGGCGGGCAGACGCGCACAGCCTTGCCGCCCCGGCAATTGCCGCCACATCCGGCTCGGGCGGCGCTGAATTCCGCAGCAGCGGCACGATGCCGTTGGCAGGCAGGCTCATGACATCGGTCGGGATCTCGATATGCACCGGACCCGGACGCGAGGATGAAAACAGCGCAAAGGCGCGGGCGAGCACGCCGGGCAGCTCGCCGGCGTCGGTGACACGGTGCGAAAACAGCGCCACCTTCTCCATCATGCCACGCTGGTCTGGCAGTTCATGCAGATGGCCAAGGCCTTTGCCAAGCGTCGGTGTGGCGTTGACGCCCGAGATTACCAGCATCGGCACCGAATCGGCGCGCGCCTGGCCCATGGCGGTGATGGTGTTGGTCAGCCCCGGCCCGGTGATGACGAAGGCGATGCCCGGCCTGCCGCTGGCGCGCGCATAGCCGTCAGCCATGAAGCCGGCGCCCTGCTCGTGGCGCGGCGTGACGTGACGGATGTTCGACCGCGCAAGCCCGCCATAGAGCTCGACCGTGTGTACGCCGGGAATGCCGAAGACTGTGTCGACGCCGTGCGCTTCGAGCAAGGTGATGAGCGCTTCGCCGATGGTCGTCATTGTCTTAGCACCGGGCGTGTGAGGCAGGTCGGGCCGCCCTCGCAGGCAATGCACAGCGCATCGGCCTCGAATGTCGAGACCGTACAGCCAGCGGCCTGCATGGCAGCCGCCGTCTTCGGAAAACCGGCAACGGCGATAACCTGGCGCGGCGCGGTCGGCAGGACGTTGAGGCTGAGCCCATTCGAGGCGAAGAATTCGTCGGCGTCGCCCTCGACCAGCCGAATGCCGCGTTCGCGCAGCATCTGGTGGAAGGCGACCGGCAGGAGGGGCGCATAGACCAGCGCCAGATCGTCGGCGAGCGGGCTGATCACCGACATCAGGTGCAGGCAGGCCTCCTCGCCTTGCCAGAGCGGCAGGTCGAAGCCGTAGACCTGGATACCCTTGGGCGAAAGCAGGTTGGAGAGCTGCTGGATGCCGAGCTGATTGGTGCGCACGCCGCGGCCGACGGCCAGCGTGTTTGCATCCACCCACACGCAGTCGCCGCCCTCGACCTGGCCGGGAGCGTCGATACGACCGAGGATGGGGATGCCCATGCGCCCATAGGCTGCCTCGTGCAGGCCTGGCTCGGGCCGGCGCAGCGCCTTGCCCATAGCGAGGATAACCGCGCCGTGGTCGGTCATCAGCGAGGGATCGTGGGTGAAGACCGAATCGGCAAGCCCGTCATCGGCGTCGCTCAGCCATTCGATTTCGGCGCCTGAGACAGAAATCAGCCTGGCCAGCGCATCATGCTGGGCCGCCGCTTTTTGCGGATCGAAGCCGGGGCCATAGTGCCAATCCAGCGCTTCGGCCCGACGCATGGCGCTGGCGGCGGAGCGCATCAGCACGCGCTGCAGCGTCCCGGCCATCGACTGCGACCCGTATGCTTTGCCCACTAAATTCTCCTGAAATGCGCCCCTCCTGCCAATAGCCACTCGGCAGGCGGTGATCAATGGTCCAAAAACTGCGGTTGACGGAGGCAAGCGGAACGGTCCATCTTGAGAATCGGAACGCTGTCCAGTGACGGGTAATGGGTAAAAAATTCCAGCAAGGACTGCCTCGGTCGCTCCGCGGGGCGCCGCGACGATGACAGCGCCGGTCACCGCCCTGAAGCATCAGGCGCAAAACGGCGCTGCCGAAGCCATCCACGTCGAGAACCTGCACAAGAATTTCGGCAACCTGCACGTACTGAAGGGCGTTTCGCTGTCGGCGCGCGACGGCGAGGTGATCGCGATCATCGGCGGCTCAGGCTCGGGCAAATCCACGCTGCTGCGCTGCATCAACTGCCTGGAGAACCCGACCAGCGGCATCATCCGCGTCAATGGCGAGCAGATCCGGTTGAAGGCCGACAGCCACGGCCACACCGTGCCCGCCGACCGCAAGCAGATCGAACGCATCCGCTCCAAGCTCGGCATGGTCTTCCAGAACTTCAATCTGTGGAGCCACATGACGTTGATCGAGAACGTCATCGAGGTTCCCGTGCATGTGCTCGGCGTCAAGCGCGATGTGGCGATCGGCGAGGCGGAAAAGCTGCTCGCCCGCGTCGGCCTTGCCGAAAAACGCGACGTCTATCCCGCCTATCTGTCGGGCGGCCAACAACAGCGCGCCGCGATCGCCAGGGCGCTGGCCATCAATCCGCGCGTCATGCTGTTCGATGAGCCGACCTCGGCGCTCGACCCGGAGCTGGTCGGTGAGGTGCTGAAGGTGATCGGCGACCTGGCGCGCGAAGGTCGCACCATGGTGCTGGTCACCCATGAGATGAAGTTTGCCCGCGAGGTCGCGACGCATGTCGTCTACCTCCATAACGGGCTGGTCGAGGAACAAGGGCCGCCGGAACAGGTTTTCGGCGCACCCAGATCCGAAAGACTGAAGCAGTTTCTGCGCAATGTTGGATGACTTGCGAGAAAAGCAGACGGGAACGTCAAAGCAAAAAACGGGAGAACTGAAAGAAATGAAACCTTTTCTCAAAACGGTGCTCGCGGCCACGCTGATCGCATTGTCGGGTGCATTTTCGGCAAGCGCGGAACAGATCAAGGTGGGATTTTCGCCTGAAGCCTATCCGCCGTTTTACTCGCAGGATGCCTCCGGCAAGTGGGGCGGCTGGGAAGTCGACATCGTCAACGCCATCTGCGCCGAAGCCAAGCTGGATTGCGTACTGACGCCAGTCCCATGGGACGGCCTTATCCCGGCGCTTAAAACCAAGAAGATCGATGCAATCATGAATTCGATGTCCATTACCGACGAACGCAAGAAGGAAATCGACTTCTCCGACAAATATTATAACACGCCGACCGCGGTGATCGGGGCCAAGGATCAGAAATTCGATGCGACGCCGGAGGGGCTGAAGGGCAAGATAGTCGGCGTTCAGGCCTCCACGGTGCACGCCGCCTACGCCAAGAAGCACTTCACCGACGCTGCGGAAATCAAGGAATACCAGACGCAGGACGAGGCAAATCAGGATCTCGCCGCCGGCCGGATCGATGCCACCCAGGCCGATTCGATCGCGCTCGACGCATTTTTGAAGTCGGATCAAGGCAAAGCGTGCTGCGACCTCAAGGGTTATGTCGCACCGGACCTGGAAGTGCTCGGGCCTGGCGTCGGCGCCGGCGTACGCCAAGGCGACACCGAGCTCAAGGATAAGCTCAATGCCGCAATCAAGGCCATCCGAGCCAATGGCAAGTATGCCGAAATCACCAGGAAGTACTTCGACTTCGACATCTACGGCGGCGAGTCGCAGTCCAACTGACGGCAGCGGCATCAAGCCGGGCAGGCCTAGCCGCCATCGTCGCGATGGCACGTCCGGCTTGATACATCATTGGCGCCTCAACCCGGAAGTCCAGGGGGACATAAGCTGAGCGACGTTCTCGCCACCATGTTCGGAGCCAGTTCGCTGGAATTGCTGTCCTTCGAACCGCCGAACGGCAGGGGTCTCAACCTTCTGCACGGGCTGGCAAACTCGGTCGGAATTGCCTTCGGTTCCTTTGGGGTGGGTCTTGTGATCGGCGTCGGCGGCGCCTATGGCAAGCTCTATGGCGGGCCGGTGGTCCGTGACCTGCTGGAAGTCTACACCACAGTGGTCCGCGCCGTGCCCGAGTTGGTCCTGATCCTGCTGCTTTATTTCGCTGGTACCGACCTCATCAACCAGTTGCTTACCGCGCTCGGCTATGCCGCGATCGATATCAACGGGGTTGTGGCCGGCATAGGTGTGCTCGGGGTCGTGCAGGGCGCCTACTCCACCGAAGTCTTGCGCGGCGCGATCCGCGCCATTCCGCAAGGCCAGATCGAAGCCGCCCGGGCGTATGGAATGCCTCCCGGCCTGCTTCTCAGGCGTATAACGCTGCCGGCGATGCTGCCCTTCGCCATTCCGGGGTTGGCAAATCTGTGGCTGATCGCCACCAAGGACACCGCGCTTCTCGCGATCGTCGGCGTCAATGAACTGACCCAAACCACACGGACGGCAGCCGGCGCGACGAAGGCTTATTTCACCTTCTTCATGGCGGCGGGCGCGCTCTATCTCGTCCTGACCCTCGTCTCCAACATCGCTATCGGGCGCGTTGAGCGCTGGGCACGACGCGGCATGCCCTCGATCGCGGGATCGCATTGATGGCCGCCGAAACTCCGGTCATTGACGCCGCCGCACGGGCCTCGCTGTGGATGCAGCCGCACCGCATAGCGCTGATCCTGATCGCGCTGGTTGTCGTAGTGGCATCGATTTTCCTCATGCGCTGGGATTGGCTGCCCGCCTATCTGCCGCTGGCTTTGCAAGGCATATGGCGGACCATCTGGCTGCTCGTGGTAACGTCGGTGCTGGGCATCGCGCTGGCCATTCCCCTCGGCCTTGCGCAGGTGATCGGCCCGCCGATCTTGAGTGTGCCGGCCAAGGTGTTCTGCACGATTATTCGCGGCACGCCGCTGCTGCTCCAGCTCTGGCTGCTCTACTACGGACTGGGTTCGCTGTTTCCGCAATTTCCTTGGATACGCGAGTCGTTCCTCTGGCCCATTCTAAGGCAGGCATGGCCCTACGCCGTTCTTTCTCTGACGATCTC
>NZ_JAMYUY010000042.1:0-15096 GCF_040323385.1 Mesorhizobium sp. M0045 | reverse complement strand
CAACGACGACAATCAGGAATCGCTGTTTTCCGCCATTTGAAGAGGGGGTGCATAATGAATCAGTCTTCGCGATCGGGCGGATTGAGCGTTCGACGGTGTTGCTGTCGATCTCGATGCGGCCGTCGTCAAGGAAGCGTGTCAGGCCTTGCCAGCGCGAGAGCGTGTAGCGGATCGCCTCGGCGAGCTTTGTCTTCTGGCTGATCAGGCCGAGCTTCTCGCGTAGCCAGAGTTCAAGATCGGCGACAATGGCACGGCTATTTTCCCGACGTACCGCACGGCGTTCATCGGCCGATCGGCCGCGGATATCATCCTCTATTCTGTAGAGCTCGGCGATCCGTCTCAGCGCCTCGCCGGCGATCGGCGCCGGTCCGGACACGGCCAATTCATAGAACCGCCGGCGAACGTGCGCCCAGCAGAAGGCGAGCGTCACGCCGCTCTTGTCGGCCAGCACACGATAGCCGCCATAGCCGTCGACCTGCAGGATTCCAGTGAAGCCTGCGAGATGAGCGATCGGACGCTCGGCCTTCCGGTCGGGTGCGTAGACATAGGCAACGCCCGGCGGGTCGGCTCCCTGCCATGGCCGATCGTCACGCGCATAGGCCCAGAGCTGCCCGGTCTTGGTCTTGCCTCGGCCGGGATCGAGCACCGGCGCGGTCGTCTCGTCGGCGAAGAGTTTTGGCGAGGACTTCAATTTGCCAAGCAGCCGCTCATGCACCGGACGCAGGTGCCAGGCGGCGCGGCCGACCCAGTCGGCGAGCGTGGAGCGATCGAGATTGATGCCTTGCCGGGCATAGATCTGTGCCTGACGATAGAGCGGCAGGTGATCGGCGTATTTGGAGACCAGGACCTGGGCGACCGTCGCTTCGGTCGGAAGACCACCCTCGATCAGCCGGGCCGGCGCGGCAGCCTGAACGACCACATCCTCACAGGCGCGGCAGGCATATTTTGGTCGCCGCACGACGATCACACGCAGCTGCGCCGGCACGATGTCGAGCCGCTCGCTCACGTCCTCGCCGATGCGATGCAGACCATTGCGGCAGCACGGGCAGGCTTGATCCTCGATGTCGATAACCATCTCCACGCGCGGCAGATGGGGTGGCAGCGCGCCCCGGTTCGCTCGGCGCTTTGCGACACGCGCCTGACGTTCGCCATGAGCGGTCTGTGCCTGCTCTTCCTCACCGGCCGCCTCGATCTGTTCGGCTTCCTCAAGCCCCAGCAGAAGCTGGTCTTCGGGCAGCGTCTCGGCACGCCGGCCGAAGCGGTGGCGCTGCAATTCCTTGATGATTTGGATCAGCCGGGCGTTCTCGACGTCGCGCGCCAGGATCATCGCCTTCAGCGCGTCCGGATCGTCGGGAAGCTGGTCAGCAGTCATCGCCATGACCGGATCAGACCATATTCGCCGACAGCCCGCGACAGCGGAATCCAGGCTGATTCACTTCGTCGCGGGTCAGCCGGCCTGGGCTGGAACGCGGGTCCGGCGCGCCTCATGGACGCGCCGCCAGTCGAGACCTTCGAGTAGCGCCGAGAGCTGCGCGGCCGTCAGCCGCATCATGCCGTCATGTACTTTCGGCCAGCGGAACTCCCCATCCTCCAAACGCTTGGCATAGAGGCAGACCCCGGTGCCGTCCCAGAAGATCAGCTTGATCCGGTCAGTCCGCTTCGCCCGGAAGACGTAGACGGCCCCGCTGAACGGATCGGCCCCCATCGTCTCTCGCACCAGCGCCGCCAGCCCCTCCGCGCCCTTGCGGAAGTCGACCGGCTTCGTCGCCACCATGACCTTGACCGCACCCGTCGGCCCGATCACGACGTCGCCTTCAGCGCGCGGATCACTGCGGCCACCGTCTTGGTATCGGCGCCCCGGCCAACGCGCATCGCGACGCCGTCGATCTCAAGCTCGATCATGCCGGCGTCTCGAGTGGCTTGCCGTTTCCGCTGCTTCGGTGGATGCCTGGCTACAGGCTCCGCCGCCGTCACAACCGCCGGCACGAAGGCAGGAGAATCTTGCTGCACCGAAGCGGCCTGTTTGCGCGCTTCGCGGCGCCAGGCGAAGACCTGCTGCGGCCTGAGGCCATACCGGCGGGCGACCTCGGAAACCACTGCGTTCGGCTCCAGCGTCTCCGCGATGATCCGCGCCTTGTCATCCACCGACCAATGACGCCGACCGCCGGCACCGTTGATCACCTCGAAACGCCGAGGCTGCCGATCCGGGTCAAGCGTAAGGTCAAGTCCAGACACAAGCCGATCTCCGATCCCAATACAGGATCGGCAACCTCACAGATCGCGACCACTCCCGAAAGGTGGTCCCACAACAGCGCTTACTAGCTATCCGCGCAAGAAGAGCTGGACGATGCGTTATCTGGGCTGGCTTCAGGAACAGCGGTTCGATTACCCCGCGCATCAGATCGCCCTCCAGGAGATGGTTGAGGCGGTGCGTGTCTCGAAAGAACGGGTCGAACGGCTGGAGCGTGCAATCGAAGAGTTCGTCCCGGCCTGGTCGCTGGCGCCGATCGTGTGGGCGCTTCAGAGCTGGTCCTCGGGCAGGCTCTCCGCCCTTCGCCCGAAGCGATGGCGCTGCAACTCCTTGATGATTTGGCGGAGCCTCTCATTCTCCGCACGCGCGGCCAGAAGCATCGCCTGAAGCGCATGAGGATCGTCGGGTAGGGCAGCGGCCGCGTCAGTCACGAAGCGGATTCAAGCATGGATTCCAGTGATTTGGCAATAATCCGATGGTCAGCTCGCCGTCGTTGGAACACGCATCTCGCGCGTTTCGTGCACCCGCCGCCAGTCGAGGCCTTCCAGGAGTCCCTGCAACTGTGCCGCCGTCAGTCGCACGACACCATCGGTAATGCCCGGCCAGCAGAACTTGCCATCCTCCAGCCGCTTGGCGAACAAGCATACGCCCGTGCCGTCGAAGTAGACGAGCTTGATCCGGTCGGCCCGCTTGGCCCGGAACACGTAGACCGCGCCCGAGAATGGATCCGCGCCCATCGCCTCGCGCACGAGCGCTGCCAGACCTTCCGCTCCCTTGCGGAAGTCGACCGGCTTCGTCGCCACCATGACCTTGACCGCTCCCGTTGGCCCGATCACGACGTTGCCCTCAGCGCACGGATCACCGCTGCAACCGTCTTCGAATCCGCCCCACGACCCACCCGCATTGCGATGCCGCCGATCTCGAGCTCGATCACACCAGCGTCTCGAGCCGGCTCCCGCTTTCTTGGCTGTGGCCGATGCTTCGCCGCAGGCTTCGGAGGCGCTGCCGTCACCACCGCCGGCACGAACATGGATTCCAATATTGCTGCCTCCCCCATCGGCCGGCGAGCAGCCCGACGCCAAGTGAACAATTGCTGCGGGGAAAGCCCATACCGGCGTGCCACAGCACAAACCGTCTCGCCCGCCTCGTAGCTCTCCGCCACTATCCGGGCCTTCTCCTCCGGCGGCCACTCACGCCGCCGACCCGAACCAGTGAAGATCTCCCGCCGACGGACAGGCTCCTCGTCCCTGGACTTAAGCGTAAACTCTGAAATCGTCATATGTCGAAGCCCTCAAAGGCCTCGAACATCGTCCCTTACATCCACGCGCGAAAGGTGCCGCCGGGACAGCGCTTACCATCGCGCTCAACCGCAAGAACGCGCTCTTCGCCGGCTCCCGACGGCGGTGCCGAACACTGGGCGGTCATTGCGTAGCTAGTCGAAACCTGCAAACTCAATGGCGTCGAGCCACTCGGCTATCTCGCCGACGTCCTCACTAGGATCGTCAACGGCTATCCCAACAGCCGAATCAACGATCTCCTGCCATGGGCCTACGTCACCGCACCCAATCTCAAGGCCGTGATCTGAGTTCGGGTGATACGCGGCCTCGCCAACTCATTCGGCTAGTTCAAGACGCCCCTGAACTCGCTGCTCGATCGCCTTCAGGAAATGGTCGGACGTCGATGTCCATCCAAAGAGTATCTGCACGAGCGTGATCGAGGCATCATGATTGCTCCTAGAGGCGTCCCAGGCGATGGGCTCGCTAGTGCAATCCGTCAGCAGTATACAGTGATAGTCCCTGAAGAAGGCATCCCGAATTGTCGACTCCACACACACGCTGGTCGTGCATCCTGTCACGATGAGGTGTTTGATGCCTGCGGTCTTCAGAACAGAATCGAGTTCGGTCTCGTAGAAACCGCTGAACCGCGTTTTGTAGAGGACGACATCCCCTGCCTTTGGCTTGAGGTCGTCAACGATATCTGTTCCCCAGGTGTCGCGGATCAGAATCCGGCTCTCGCTACCATCCGGGGCTGTCATGCTCTCACCGACCCCAAAGATCTGGAGATGTCGGATACGGTTGGGGGCGTCCGATGTCCCAAGGTCCGAGAGGTCGGAATAATACCCCATCTTCAGATAGACGATGGGCACTCTCAAATTGCGAGCGGCAGCTATTACGCTGGCAGTAGGGTCGACAGCCCGTTGAATGCCGGAGATATCGATTCCGGCTCTGTCGAACATTCCACCTTTGGAGCCGAAGTCATTCTGCATGTCCACGACGAGAACTGCAGCGTTAGCGGGATCAATTGAAATAGGTTGAGGCTTCGCGTCGATGACAAGTGGCTGCATTTTTATCCTCCCACCAGCATGAGGTGTCGCTCTTTGCGCCCTTGGTTATCATGATCCGCCATTGCGATCACCGATTCCCGTGGAAGGGGAAGTGCCATGACCGATCGAGAAGTTAGACTGAGCAGAGGCGAGTTGAAAGCGTTGCGACCCGCTACCTCAACATGGATCATCTGCGCGAGCACAAGAAGGAGAGCCTGAGGACCTTGGCCGCCTGAGCACCGTCATGTGTCCACCGCTCCGCTAAACACGGGGGCTGCGCGGCGGACACGCCGACGTCACCGCAATGCCACGCCATTCTGCAGAACTTGACGCACACAACTCAAGCGTCCTCAGGCCCTCTTGACTATGCTGTATCGCTCGACGGACCGCCTCTGTCGTTGTTGCGCTCCCATGCAGAACTTGGCCCATAGCGCATCCTTTGATTCGGAAGGTAAGGATGCCCCATCAAAGTCTGGGATCAAACATCTAGGACGTGTCAGAGCAGATAATGCCGGTATTTCTGGCCTTGTTGATCGTGTCATCGATGCCCTTGAACAATAGGTCCAACGATAGGTCCATTAAGACCGAGACACTAACGTTTCTACGATCTGCGCTCTGGCGTTAACACCAAGCGAGAGCAGGACTAGATGTTGAGGAGCGATGTGGACAGCTAGGATAGTCTCGTGTGTTATCCGGCGAAACGCACGTTCGAAAGTGTCATACACCCAGTAGCTCGGCCATAAAAATGCAATCCCAATAACTGGAGTGCTGCCATGCCTTGTCTGGGGTGTCCCGCTCCCATTGCCACTGGATGAGAGGCGGTGTCGGAAGGTTATCTGGCGAAGGGCATCTTTCCAACGTTTGTTTCAGAACTTCTTCTCTGCTCTTGCCGGCCAGATAGGAGAAGAAGGCATTGCCATCGTTCTCGTCCTTTCCGGCGAGCCGAGCTGTGATGGACCGAAGGACCTCGTCGTCACCGTTGGTGGCACGCCGCAGGAGGACTTCCACGGCTAAGAGATGCTGGGAGTAGCCGGGCTTGTTCATAGTCGCGCTCCAGTCCGCGAAGAAATCGTGCCACGATTTCCATGACGAGAGATAGCCCCGGAGTCGGCTCCCATCCCGGAGCGGATGCATCCCCTGCTTTTCGTGCATGTATTCAAACGTCCCTGCGAGGGAAGCGGCATCCGCGGGGCGCATGATGCATCCCCAAACCTCCGAACAGAACATTGGAACGCCAGAGATCCAACAACCTTCCTTCCACGGCCACGGCCTCTGAACCCCGCAGGGCGTTAGGCCGTCTAGCCATACCGCCCATCTCGTTGCTCGATCGACATCGCCTGTCTTCACAAGATAGAGCTGCACGCCCAGCGACATGTCCGGCGAAAATGATGCTTCACCACGATCATTGTGTCCGAGGAGCCTGATACGCGGTGATCTAAACCACTGCCCTGTACTCGGGTCCTGTGCGTCGATCACGCCTTGGCACCCTCGTTGGTCCCCGGCGAAACAAAGCAGGCCATTGAACATCGTCATGTCGCCGTCGTCGCACGGCTGGGCCGGATCATTGGTCGATTTCGTCGGGAAGCTAAAATTCCCAGCTTTGCAAAGTGTGGCCTTTGTTTCCCAGAAGGCCTTTCTCTCTCGGAGAAGTTCATCCAGATTGGAGGCCGGTTGCGCTACCCCCGACATCATGAGCAGGCAGAAGCTCCAAAAGGCAACTCGTACGCAGAGAGACGTCATGTTTCACCGCTGAGGAGAAATTGGCAATTGGCCCCGTGCGAGCTCTGATGATATCGGAAGACCGTGATGGTTGCAAATGGCCGGCGATACACTCCTCTAAACGGTTTTCGACAAGCAAAGCGAGGATCTCCTCGCCAAGTAGGGTACCGTTACCGGGAGAGATATCATCGGTCGGCAACGGGTCCATATGCACCCCCGAGCTCTGGAGAGGCAGGCATCCGCGCATCGCGGACCGCTTTCAAGACATCAAAGAGATGGAGCAGGAGGCGGCCATCGAGCGCGCGCAACAGCAGCTGCAAATCATGCTGAAAAGCCCGAAGGTCATCTTCTGCCCGGCCTTTGTCAGCGAGCAGTCGTCACCGACACAGAATGCCACCTGCTGCGGCTACTACAATTATCCCGGCAGCCTCGATTCCGTTGATATGTTTGAGGAGCAGCTTTTGTCCCTTGGCGCGTTGCGCCTGACAAAAATGCCCGATGGCTCCTATGATCGGCCGGATCTCGCACAGGTCGAAGATGTCGGGAAGCAAGGGTCCTACGGCATGTGGGCCGATCCGCGAGTGAAGGCCCAATGAGATTTGCACTCGCCCTTGCGCTCACCGTGGCTGGTGTTGCAACGGCACTTGGCGCGCCGGATGGCTATTTCGACCTGGAGCCGGGGATAACACTGGAAACCGGCGACACCTGGGTTGCCCACGGGCTCCGCTATCGCCTCTTTGTTCCAATCCTGCCTTCGCGGCACCAACTACACCGACTTGAAGGGTCAAAAGGGCATCGCGGATATGTCACGCGCAGATCTGCAAATCGTGATGCGCCGTGCGGCTTTGATCCTCAGAAATGTTGGGGGCGCGCTTCTGGAGCCAGCCACCGCAAACGGGCTCGATTCCATCGCAGCCGAAATGAGAATAAAGCGAAACCGACGGAAGCGCGTAGGCGTTTCATCTTCAGTAAGTACCCGTAGCGGCGGCCCTCTTTAACCCAAGCTTGCCACAGACATATACCTTACGAGCCTCGGCAGAACCCTCCAGGCTACCCACGTTCTTTGGATTGTAGTTTCCACGCTTGGCAGGCTGCACGTACCGTTGTGCAAAACCGTCAACACCTAAGTGGCGATATTGGATAACGTGCTCCAGCTCGTGAGCCCAAGTGCACAGATCGCCCGCGTCGTTTTGGCTGTCAAACACTATCACGTTGTCGAGCGTTATAGCCGACGCGCCGGATTCGAAAGCAAATCGCTGAACGTCCAGAGCGCCACGGCTGCCGACGCGAAATCGAACGCTGTCCAGTACGGCCTTCGGATAAAAAATCCTCAATTTGTCACGAATGTGATTTGGGACTCCTTGTACACCGGCGCGCACTGCTGACTTTCTGCTTTCGTGAATCGCAAATTCTAGAGGTTCGGCTTGAACCATTTCTGCTGATTTCAGGCGTTCACAATCGCCTTTGCGCAATACCTTCCTTGCCTCGCAGATCGGATCATTCCCGTGCTGAATGCAGTGGCCTGTGAATGGAGCTCGCAGTAAGCATGCACGGCAACTTCCAGTTTGACGACACTCGCGATGCTTACCTACCCCGCCGGAGAGCTTTGCAAAAAAATAGTTTTCGGGAAGCGTACCCAGTTCGACATCCAGACCGACCAAACTGTCGATTGAGCTGAATTGTTCCCGCCCGCCGCGAACGCGCGCACACAAGTATTCCGTTTTGCCGCTTTTACGAACAGTGCTGATCTTAAAGCCTGGAGTACCTTTCCATGCGCACAATGTGGAGTTACCAACACAATATTTTGTCTTACCGCCCCCCGGCGTTGCATTGGGTCCTAAAGAGCAATCGCCGGATTTGCAATCTGTGTCCGTCTTGCACGCCTGTCCGTTTCCGCTGAGAGCGGCAGCTTCAGTGGATTGCGCGACACTCGAGCCCCAAACGAATAAAACGCAATAGAAAAAAGCCTTTAGGTTCCCGCGCACGCGTTCAGAGACCTGCATTTTGACGGTTAGGGATGTCGTGAATTGGGTATTGTGCTGGGCAGCCATTTAGACGTCCTCCCCTGTTACAGGCACGTTAGCGTAAATTAGCTGATACTAACATTCACTTTTCGCTCCTAAGGCCGCCAATTGCTCATTCGTCCCTCTGGACACCCGTCGCTCCCATCTGATCTCGACAAGGCGGCGGAAACGGATGGTCTCCAGTTCCTGCCCGACAGGATAGAACAGTTCCAATCTCATCGATTCGTTTCGACCGCACTTTTCACAACGGACCTTTGCCCGGCCAGACCGGCGCCGGAATCCTAACGATGGATGAAAACTGACCTTGCCCCTCTGGACATCCCAGGTACTGCCCACATTCAGATATGGCGGTGCGGAGCCATGTGACGCCAAGCGCTGATGCGTAGGAGGAGGAACAATATAAGTTCACACTCTTGGCCGAGCCGGTGATAGATGGCTTCGGTCGTTGGAGTGGGCGTCTTTTCAAGCATTCTGCATTAGCGGGCATCGACGATCTCACCCTTTCGTTGATGACGTCGACGCCTATTCATGCTAAATCAGACTTGGGAATTTGCAACGGGCCAATTCCGATTGATGTCGAGTGTTAGGATTGTCGCGCACGCATCTAGAGCGCCGTTGCAGATTAGGGGAGAGGGATGTTTGACCGCCGCGACTTCCTTGCTGGTGGTGCTGCAGTTTTAACAGGATGTCTTGTCGGTCGACCGGTCCTCGCAAAAGGACTTATCGACGCCTATCGAACCGAGCCCACCGGTCAAGGCACCTCCGACGGACCCGGTATCGCGGAACTCTGGGAGTTGGACCGGCGCATCTACATCCAGAATCTTTCTAACGACCGGTTGACTAGCTTTCGCATTATCGGGGACATCGTCGAGTTGTCCGACAGCCTTTTCCCGTCGCTCGCGCGGCCCGAGGGCGGAATCCTCAGCGGCAAGGTTCACCTTGTCGTCGAGGCGCGCGAGCTAATCATCGACATGCCGATCCGGCTCGACGACGGAATTCTGATCGCATCGGCGGAGAGGGTGATCCTCGGTCCAAGTGGCCGGATCAGCTTCACCGAACCGGGAGAGTCGTTCGCCCAGCGCCTCGAGATACGGGCCCGCGAGATATCGCTCAAAGGCGGACGCCAGCTCCCATTCGAATTTAGATTAGAGCCGAGCCGCCGATCGGTCATGTTCGCCGCGCAGCGCTTTGTCGGCAGGGACGGAGCCCCGGCTGAGGTGCAAGACGCTTCCTTCGATCTCGTTAGAAGAGCTTCTCTTAGCTATCGAGTCGACGGCCTAGCGAACGGCGCGGGCGGCAGCCCGATTGTGATGGTAGACTCGGACGGCTCTGAGTTCCTGCGAGCAATTGCAACGGCTAGGTGGCCAGATGCCACCGCCCTGAAGCTGCGGACGTTTTTCGCGCGCGAGCCGTACAATGCAGACGTCCAGGAATTCGTGATAGGCCGAATTGCCGCCTTCGAGGAGGTCTTTCAGACCCAGCAATCAAGCGTCGCCGAGATTGCGGCAAGCGATCTGCTCACGGCAATCAGCGCCCGCACCGACACATTCGGTCTCCTCCAAAGCGACGTTCCCATGACCTCGCTCGACGAGAGACTCTCTAGGTTCTCTTCCCTGCTCGAGCGTGAGTTCGGCAACGGCGGAACCGCCGGCGAGGCGGCGGCCTGGGATGTGATCGCTGTCGCGGCTTCGCGGTCTGGGAAGATTGATGTCTCCGCCGTCGCCGCGGCCGCGGAGGAGCTCCAGGCCAAATCCCGCGAGATCTCCGAAATCGACGGCGAGAGGCGCAGCATTGAGCAAAACCTGACTGCGATAGAGGACGAGATTTCCGCGCTAAACAGCCGTATCAGGTTGCAAGAGAATTTCGTCAAGCAGCAGATCGAGGCGAAGGCCTACAAGAACCCCAACGACAATCTGTCAAGGGGCGCCCAGGTCATCGCCGCGGTGGGGAGCGTGGCCTTTCCAGCCGCCGCTCCATTCCTTGTCGTAGCCTCGGCGGCGATCACGGCAATCGACGCGGTGAACAGGAACGACGGCGACCTTCTATCGAAGGCCACCGATGTCGCCGGCGTCATCCAGAACCATGTCACGATCCTCAACCATGCTCGGGAGGTCCGCGCGCAATGGAACAAAGCTAGCGAGGGCTTCAGTGTCGCCAAGAAATACGCCTTCAGCAAGAACGATCTCACCGATGCCGAGAAGAAGGCCTTCGAGGAATGGAAGAGTTCGGTCCAGAAAATGAAGGACGAGGCGAAAGCGCTCTACGAGATCCTCTCCAAGCAGGCGCCTGCGGCCGAGATCAATTTCGACGATGACAACATCCGGACCGACCCCGCGCTTGTTGCCCTGTTTGAGGAGCGCAACGCAAAAGTAAAGAAGCAGACGGTGGAGCTCGAGCGCTTGGCGGTCGCGCTCAACAACTTCGAGGAAACTACGGCCGCAGCTCTCAAGGCGACGGCACTTCTCGCCGAACTGCAGAAGCTGGATCTAACCAACGACATCGCGAACGGCCGGGCGATGCAACTCGCGGACTGGGTCCGGACCAGCTCCGCACGTGAGTTCGCGCGCGAGGCGATACTTCTGCGCCGCATCGTTGAATATGCTACCGGCAAACCCTTGGTGCTGCCTCCGGACGTCTTGGCGTTTCCCGAGGGCGACGATGCGGAGCAGGCTACGTTCGTCATGAAAGAGCCGGGCCTCCTCGAGGAAGTGCTCAATACTCGACGCCGGGAACGCTTCGCCCAATCCTCGCTGATTCTCAGCGCCGCCGAACGGGCACACAAAGCGGCAGTGGACATCGCATCTTGGAACATTCCCGTTCCAATTTCCTTTTCCGCGCACATCTCCACGAACTTCGGGGACGAGGTCTTGCAGGCCCAAAAACGGAACTTCATCTCAGTCCTGAACCGGCTCCTCGGCGACGCAATCCGCACGGGCGCTCCCTCTCAGCCGGCACCCATCCCCTTCACGCCGGGCGTTATCGGCGCGACGGAGAACGCGGTTCTAGCCGGCCTGAACATCTCCGAGCTGACCTTTAAATCTGGGCGGGAACCAAACAGCGATTTCATACTCGTCGTGCAGCACCCGAGGATCGGCGAGATCCGTCGCAACGGCAAGACCACCGTCTACAGTGATGCTGCGGCAGGTGAGCTTGGAAAATCAGAGCTCGTCCTGCCACCGTCGGAGAAACGGTTCTCGCTGCCGCGCGATGTCCACAGCGACTGGAAGGCGGACCTCTCTCAAGACGCCCTCCTGTCTAACGTGCTGAACTTCAACCTGCCATTGCTCGCGCCCTACGGCGTCCGCTTCGAGGTCGCGAACGCTAATGACTGGTCGGAGGCCCCGGAAATCGAGAGCATTCGTATCGACTTCATCACCATGAATCCGAGGTAAGGAGGACGCGCATGAACCACGTGCCTGCGATCGCAGCCGTGCTCGTTACTTGGCTATTCGCGACCCCACTTGCAGCAAGGGACATCCTATTCGCCGATTTATTCGCAAACGTGGTGGACGATGAGATTGTTGTAGAAACGAACCCGGGCGACGTCTTGGTGTTCGACGGGGGAAGTTTTTCCGCACGAGGCCGGCCGCTCACGGTGATCGCAGAGACGATTCGTGTTGACGCCCCGAGCCTTATCCTGTCGCACGACCTTGCTTCTGCACCAGTGCCGATCGAGGGAAGGGCCGACCAAGGCGCGAAGGGATTGAACGGCGGCTCCTGGGGGTGCAGGCAGGAGAAGATAAAGCTTTTAAGTATCACTAGCATCACCATAAAAGTCTGCAACCTGGAGGGTGAGCAAGGCGGGACAGGGATCGTTGGCGCTTCCGGAACGCCTGGTGCCGCGGGTGCTCCGATTGACATACGCACCAAGCGCGTTGTGGGTAGTTCGTTACTCGTCGTCGCCGGCAACGGACAAAAGGGCGGCACCGGACAACAGGGCGGACAGGGCGGGACCGGTGGGGCCGGAACCAACGGCCAGAACAGAGCCGGTGACGTATTCTGCCAGAACCAGAACCACCGGCTTGATGGGTCACGGGGCGGCCTGGGTGGAACCGGGGGAACTGGCGGCTCCGGCGGCCCCGGCGGCGCGGGGTCTACCATCCATGTCGCCGAGGCGCCCGGGGCTAGTCTGTCAAAGCTAGGTTTCGACGAAGCCTATAGTCTCATAGCCGCCGCCGTAGCCGGCGATCTCAAGATTGAAAACGATCTGAGGCTCATCGCCTTCTCAATCGGTGGCCCCGGCGGGGACGGAGGACCTGGTGGTCCCCGAGGGGATGGAGGACAAGGTGGTGGCGGTGGCAAGAATTCGCATTGCGGGGGTGGCGGCCAACCTGGACTGCCAGGGGGGGAAGGCTCAATCGGACCGATTGGCAAAACAGGGCCGATTGGCAACCCCGCACATTAGACGGATCAGGGATATCATCGCTTCAACAAATGAATCCAAATTCGTCGGCTCTGAAGTAGTTCTGCCCTTGGCCCGGATCTCCCCGCGGGCGGCTAACTCTTGTGCGCAGCGAGATTGTCGAGGACGCCGACATGGCCTTTGCCAGCGTCGGAGCAAGCTTAGTTTCGCATAGGCCTCGAAGATGCGCCGGCCTCATCGACGCGTCAACGACGATACAAGGCGGTAAGCCCATGAGAGCGCAGCCCGACAACTTGCGGCGGAAGTGGGCGAGCATTGCGGTTCAGGCCGTCGAGACGATCTGTGAAACCGAAAGCTGACTGGATGCGGGCCCAGCGAACCGCATCCTACTCAATGCGAATCGGGTCGACTACGAGTTCTGCGTGAAGAAGGTCGCCTGTGTTCGACGATCCGTGCCGCTGAAGAATGCGCTAGATTGGGGTGGCTATGATACCACCAATGCCAGAAGTCTGCGCGACTCGCGCTTCGTTCCAGAGTGAAGTACCAAGGCGCAACGAGACACCGGCGCCTCGAACGTCGGAGGACGGCACAAAGACCTCGACAAGGACCATGCGCAACGTCTCATCGTCCTTGAACACGCGACCGTCAATTGCGAGCCCGCTTGCCGGCCAGATCGAGGGCGATCGTAGCGTCTGTGCGAACGTGGAGGCAGCAGGGGCGTCGGCAGGGTCAATCGGAGATCGGACTTGTGAATCATAAAAAAGGGCGTATACAATACTATTCCCTCAAAATAGTGGAAGGGTCCCGCAATGGCCATCCGCATCGTAAACCTGACAGTCATACCGGCTGTCATTGCCCTTTTGATTGCAGTTGTACTATCCCCCAGACCTGCATCAGCGTGCAAGCCTTTCCAATTCGATTGTGATCTCAGGGAAGCCGGTAGAAAACTAAACACAGCGGTTATTAAGGGTAGTCACGACGTAAACAGAGAATTTTCAAAAGGCTTTAACCAGGCTAGAACTGACCTGTCAAATGGCTTGGATCACATTGACCCGCGTATTACCCAACTTGGGCGCGACTTTGATACTTGGCGCCGTAATTTTATAGCGTATGTGATTAGTGGGCCAACGCTAGAGGTATGGCTCCGGCGGTCGCGAAACGATGCGATACATGGCTCCCGTCCAATCCCCAAAGACGTGCGTCAGGCTATGAAAGGATGGTACTCGGGCGCCCTTATGAATGGCGTCGGCTATAAAATCGGGCAGGGCGGTGAGCTTAATCTTGCGCACGGCTCTCTCACCTACGGAGATGCCAAGGCGATAACCCTTATTGATGTCATCGTGTTCAAAAACGCAGATATAGCTAAAGACATGTCGATCTGGGCGCACGAGCTCCACCATGTTAGCCAGTTCAACGACTGGGGCCTCCATAGCTTCGCGGTGCAATATGCTCGAAGCGTCAACAGTGTCGAGAACCCCGCCTATGAGGTTCAGGCTCGCTATGCTGCAGCTTATGACCCAACGACGAACACAGCACCTCTCGCCAAATCCCCCGCGAAACCTGTTCCGACGCCGGTCTCTGACATGGATCGGCTGCCTATCATATTAAAGATGACCCAAGCTACCAGTCTTGAAGGATCAGAGGTCGGCGGTGGGTTAGCTGCGAATTATGGGAAGGATGTGTTACATAACATGCCCCCGTACGGTAATGATCGACCCAATGCAGCCAACTTTAATTTTCGCGTGCCAGTGGCTGGGCGATACGAATTAAACATTGAATATGCTGCTGCGCAGTCACGTCCGGTATCTATTATCATAAATGGACAAACAGTTGCTGGCGTCGCTCTGTCTGACACAACAGGAGGATGGGAAATTGATCAGCAAACGTGGCATGATTTATTCGGGGTCAATCTGAACGCCGGCCAAAACACTATCCGAATAGAAAGGCCCCATGTGTTCCCTCACATTCGCACAATAGCGTTTCAACCCATAAGCTGACCCCTCAGGCGCGGCATTCCTTGATCGCCCAGCCTTGAGAGCCGCACAGCATGGGCTGCTCATCCTCGATGACATGGCGGTCGATGACCCGCCGTTTCCTCCGCGCCCGTGACGACCTATACGCTGAGCGTTTTGGAAAATTCCCTATTTTTGTTTTCTGGCACGTCTGAAGTGTTGTCCCGGCTCCTGCCGCTGGGCAGGGTTCAATCCCTCGCTGTTTCCTCTCCCGCTGGACCTCGATCTCCTCCGGTTCCTTGTGATCGATCTTGGCCGTCTCGATATCAGCCTCACCAACAGCGCGAAGCAATTCGTCCAGCTTGACGTGCAGCGCAAGTGCGGATTCCGACGTGAAGCCGGCCGCCATTCCGATCAAACACCGGCCACCATTCCGGTATGAAGCCGGCCACCATTCCAACCAA
>NZ_JAMYUY010000041.1:0-18433 GCF_040323385.1 Mesorhizobium sp. M0045 | reverse complement strand
CGGCATCAACACCTCCCGGCAAAAACCGAAAAGTGTTACCTATGTGTCCGGTACAAATCGTCACCTATGTCTCGGGCCGCTCAATGGATGCCTAAAACGATTCTTTTGCAGTGCGGCCTTTGAAAATCGGCTTGTGACTTGCCATATAGGTCGAGTTGCGGCATAAGGGCCGCATAGCCGGGACGGGACGACTGGATGGTTCCGAGGCGGCGTTTGGCCATAAAGCGGACACTTGCCACTTGCGTGGATCAAGAATCGGTTTTATGTAGACGAGACAGACACGCGACGCGTGGAGCTGGGAAGCCGGCTTTACGCGTCTGATTTGCATGGGCGAAATGATCGCGCTGATTCGGCGCGAACGCACGCTCAAGCGGCACGTCCCGGCCAGCGGGATCATCCAGGAGACCCGGCCAACGGGTCTTGCAGACAGAGCGGCATATGGCTTCGAAAACCACAAATCCCTTCACCTTTCTCCAGCAGGTTCGCGCGGAGACCGCCAAGGTCACTTGGCCGTCGCGGCGCGAAACGATGATCTCGACGGTGATGGTCCTTGTGTTCGCGGTCATCGCGATGATCTTTTTCTTTACCGCAGACGTGGCCATGGGCTTTGCGGTCGAAAAAATCCTCGGCCTCGGACAGTAAGTCCGGCGATTACGGAGAAGTCTTGAAATGACCGCGCGGTGGTACATCGTCCACGCCTACTCGAACTTTGAAAAGAAGGTCGCCGAGGACATCGAGAACAAGGCCAAGCAGAAGGGCCTGTCCGCCGACATCGAGCAGATCGTGGTGCCGACCGAGAAGGTCGTCGAGATCCGCCGCGGCCGCAAGGTCGATGCCGAGCGCAAGTTCTTTCCGGGCTATGTGCTGCTGAAGGCCAATCTGACCGACGCTGTGTTCTCGCTCGTCAAGAACACGCCGAAGGTTACCGGTTTCCTGGGCGACTCCAAGCCGGTGCCGATCACCGAAGCCGAGGCCCAGCGTATCCTGAACCAGGTTCAGGAGGGCGTCGAGCGGCCGAAGCCGTCGGTGACGTTCGAGATCGGCGAAGCGATCCGCGTTTCGGATGGACCATTCGCGTCCTTCAACGGTTTCGTCCAGGAAGTGGACGAGGAGCGGGCGCGGCTCAAGGTGGAAGTTTCGATCTTCGGGCGCGCTGTGCCGGTCGATCTGGAATTCGGACAGGTCGAGAAGGGCTGATCCGAAATCCCTGCACCGGTTTCGGCGGCAGGGAAGGCGGCGCGGAGATCGTGCGGCCAAAAGCGGGTGGGAGGCGAATGCGGCTTTAGCCGGCCGCGCGGACCGCACCACCAGACTGCAACCGCCGGCAAGACCGGCATGAGAAAAGGCAGGAAGAGAGATGGCTAAGAAAATTGCAGGCCAGCTCAAGCTCCAGGTTTCCGCGGGATCGGCCACGCCGTCGCCCCCGATCGGCCCGGCGCTTGGTCAGCGTGGCATCAACATCATGGAGTTCTGCAAGGCATTCAACGCGCAGACCCAGGAAATGGAAAAGGGTTCGCCGGTTCCGGTCGTCATCACCTACTACCAGGACAAGTCGTTCACCTTCGTCATGAAGACGCCGCCGGTGAGCTATTTCCTGAAGAAGGCCGCCAACCTGAAGTCGGGTTCCAAGGAGCCGGGCAAGCTCAAGGCCGGTACGATCGGCCGCGACAAGGTGCGCGCCATCGCCGAGCAGAAGATGAAGGATCTGAACGCAAACGACGTCGAGGCGGCCATGCGCATGGTCGAGGGCTCCGCCCGCTCGATGGGTCTGGAAGTGGTGGGCTGAGATCATGGCAAAGATTGCAAAGCGTGTATCGAAGACCCGCGAAGGCATCGATCCCAACAAGGCCTACGCTTTGGGTGAGGCGCTGAAGCTGCTCAAGGATCGTTCCTCGGTGAAGTTCGATGAGACGGTTGAAGTCGCGATGAACCTCGGCGTCGATCCCCGCCATGCCGACCAGATGGTCCGCGGCGTGGTCAATCTGCCGAACGGCACCGGCCGCAGCGTTCGCGTCGCCGTGTTCGCGCGCGGTGACAAGGCCGAGGAGGCCAAGGCCGCCGGCGCCGACATCGTCGGAGCCGAGGACTTGGTCGACATCGTCCAGAAGGGCACGATCGACTTTGACCGCTGCATCGCCACGCCGGACATGATGCCGCTGGTCGGCCGTCTCGGCAAGGTGCTCGGTCCGCGCGGCATGATGCCGAACCCGAAGGTCGGCACCGTCACCACTGACGTTGCCGCCGCTGTCAAGGCATCGAAGGGCGGCGCCGTCGAGTTCCGCGTCGAGAAGGCCGGCATCGTTCATGCCGGCGTGGGCAAGGTGTCGTTCGACGTCAAGGCGCTGGAAGAAAACGTCCGCGCCTTCGCAGACGCGGTGACCAGGGCAAAGCCGGCTGGGGCCAAGGGTAACTACGTCAAGAAGGTGTCGGTCACCTCGACGATGGGCCCGGGCCTTAAGCTCGATGTCTCGACGCTCGCAGCGTCCTGATACGAACAATTGGATCGGCCGCTAAAACGCTGATCCGTGAAAGAATTCCGGGCCTCCGACCTGTCGGCGGCCCGGTACCGGAAGTCGAAAAGGCTTCCGGACATCCTGTCCGAGATTGCAGGCGGCCCCCAAGCCTTAGGTGATGTGGGCCTTAATTCATGTGGGCCTGCATGAGACGGGTGAAGACCGGACAAAGGGGCGAAAGCTCCAATGAAAGGTTCGAACCGTGTTTGCCTTTTGTCTGCGCACCGTCCGGCTTGCCGGCAGGTGTGGCGAAAGGGGGCAGGATCCTCGAGCGTCGTTCGGGAGATCCGTTACTGGATGGCCCGGCCGGCAAAAGGCAACCCGACGCCTGTCCTTCGTAGAGGGCAGGGGTCAACTGGAGATAGGCAGTGGACAGAGCGGAAAAACGCGAACTCGTCACGGGCCTGAATGATGCGTTTTCAAGCGCTGGTTCAGTCGTCGTGGCCCACTACGCCGGTATCACCGTCGCGCAAATGAACGACCTTCGGTCGAAAATGCGCGCCGCCGGTGGCACCGTCAAAGTCGCGAAGAACCGTCTCGCCAAAATCGCTCTTCAGGGCACGGACTCCGCATCGATCATCGAGCTGTTCAAGGGACAGACGCTGATCGCCTATTCGGAGGATCCGATTGCGGCGCCGAAGGTCGCGTCCGATTTCGCCAAGGGAAATGACAAGCTCGTCATTCTCGGTGGCGCAATGGGCACCACCTCGCTCAACGCCGACGGTGTGAAGGCACTCGCCACACTTCCGTCGCTCGATGAGCTGCGCGCCAGGCTGGTTGGCATGATCGCCACGCCGGCAACCCGGATCGCCCAGATCGTCAATGCGCCTGCGGCCTCGGTCGCGCGCGTCATCGGCGCTTACGCCCGGAAGGACGAGGCGGCATGAGGCCGTTCCTCGCTATCACAAACACACGTTCGAACCTTATGAAGGAACATTGCAATGGCTGATCTGGCAAAGATCGTAGACGACCTTTCGAAGCTGACCGTCCTCGAGGCGGCCGAGCTGTCGAAGCTTCTTGAAGAAAAGTGGGGCGTTTCCGCCGCTGCTCCGGTGGCGGTTGCCGCTGCCGGCGGCGCTGCGGCCGCTGCTGCTCCTGTCGAGGAAAAGACGGAATTCGACGTCGTCCTCACCGAGGCAGGCGCTCAGAAGATCAACGTCATCAAGGAAGTTCGCGCCATCACCGGTCTTGGCCTCAAGGAAGCCAAGGACCTGGTCGAGGCGGCTCCGAAGCCGGTCAAGGAAGGCGTTTCCAAGGCCGACGCGGACAAGTTCAAGGCCCAGCTGGAAGCAGCCGGCGCCAAGGTTGAACTGAAGTAAGCGTTGAGTACCGGCGGATGGCGTCGCGCCGTCCGCCACTCCCTTCACGTCTAGGGGAGGCTCATAGCGCGAAGAGTGCGAAAACCTCTTTCCTGAGGGCCGCAAACCGGCCTTCAGGAAACGGGTTTTCTCCCGTTTCTGGCCCACCGCCAATTGGTGGTGGGTGAAAAGACAAGAAGCCGCCGACAGGCGGCGGGCAACAAGACAGGGCCGCCAAGGTGGCCCGAGATGCAAGGCGAGCCGCGGCGAGGCTCGTCCCGAGAATTGAGCTAAGGAGCGACGATGGCCCAGACCCAGACTTTCAATGGCCGCAGACGCGTACGCAAGTTTTTCGGAAAGATCCCGGAAGTTGCGGAGATGCCGAACCTGATCGAGGTTCAGAAGGCATCCTATGACCAGTTCCTGATGGTGGAGGAGCCCAAGGGCGGGCGTCCTGACGAGGGGCTGCAGGCAGTTTTCAAGTCGGTCTTCCCGATTTCCGATTTTTCCGGCTCCTCGATGCTGGAATTCGTGAAGTACGAGTTCGAGGGACCGAAATTCGACGTTGACGAATGCCGTCAGCGCGACCTGACCTACGCGGCGCCGCTCAAGGTGACGCTGCGCCTCATCGTATTCGATATCGACGAGGATACCGGCGCGAAGTCGATCAAGGACATCAAGGAGCAGGACGTTTACATGGGCGACATGCCGCTCATGACCTTGAACGGCACCTTCATCGTCAACGGCACCGAGCGCGTCATCGTCTCGCAGATGCACCGTTCGCCGGGCGTCTTCTTCGACCATGACAAGGGCAAGTCGCACTCGTCCGGCAAGCTTCTGTTTGCCGCGCGCGTCATTCCCTATCGCGGCTCATGGCTCGACATCGAGTTCGATAGCAAGGACGTCGTGCACGCCCGTATCGACCGCCGCCGCAAGATTCCGGTCACGTCGCTGCTGATGGCGCTCGGCATGGACGGCGAAGAGATCCTGTCGACCTTCTACAACAAGATCACCTACAAGCGCGCCGGCGACCATTGGCGTATCCCGTTCAACGTCGAGCGTTTCCGCGGCCTCAAGGCCGTTGGTGACCTGGTTGACGCCGACACCGGCGAGGTCGTCGTCGAGGCCGGCAAGAAGATCACTGCCCGCCAGGCCAGGGCGCTTGGCGAAAAGGGTCTCAAGGCGATCAAGGCGACCGACGAGGATCTGCTCGGCAACTATCTCGCCGAGGATATCGTCAACTATGCGACCGGTGAGATATTCCTCGAAGCCGGCGACGAGATCGACGAAAAGACGCTGAAAGTGCTGCTCGGCACCGGCGAGGACGAGATCAAGGTTCTCGACATCGACCATGTCAACGTCGGCGCCTACATCCGCAACACGCTCAACGTCGACAAGAACGAGAGCCGCCAGGACGCGCTGTTCGACATCTATCGTGTCATGCGCCCGGGCGAGCCGCCGACGCTCGAGACCGCCGAAGCCATGTTCAACTCGCTGTTCTTCGACAGCGAGCGCTACGACTTGTCGGCCGTCGGCCGCGTCAAGATGAACATGCGCCTCGAGCTCAAGGCCGAGGACACCGTGCGCGTGCTGCGCAAAGAGGACATCCTGGCCGTGGTCAAGACGCTGGTCGAACTGCGCGACGGCAAGGGCGAGATCGACGACATCGACAATCTCGGCAATCGCCGCGTGCGCTCGGTCGGCGAGCTGATGGAGAACCAGTACCGCGTCGGGCTGCTGCGCATGGAGCGCGCGATCAAGGAACGCATGTCCTCGATCGAGATCGACACGGTGATGCCGCAGGACCTGATCAACGCCAAGCCGGCGGCTGCCGCCGTGCGCGAGTTCTTCGGTTCCTCGCAGCTGTCGCAGTTCATGGATCAGACCAACCCGCTGTCGGAGATCACCCACAAGCGCCGTCTTTCGGCGCTTGGACCGGGCGGTCTGACCCGCGAGCGTGCCGGTTTCGAAGTGCGCGACGTGCATCCGACGCATTACGGTCGCATCTGCCCGATCGAGACGCCGGAAGGCCCGAATATCGGCCTGATCAACTCGCTGGCGACCTTCGCGCGGGTCAACAAATACGGCTTCATCGAGAGCCCGTACCGCAAGATCGTCAATGGCAAGCTGACCAATGAGGTCGTTTACCTGTCGGCTATGGAAGAGGCCAAGCACCACGTCGCGCAGGCCAATGCCGAGCTCGACAAGAATGGTCATTTCGTCGACGAATTCGTCATTTGCCGCAACGCCGGCGAAGTGATGATGGCGCCGCGCGAAAACGTCGATCTGATGGACGTATCGCCGAAGCAGATGGTGTCGGTGGCCGCGGCCCTGATCCCGTTCCTCGAGAACGACGACGCCAACCGTGCGCTGATGGGCTCGAATATGCAGCGTCAGGCCGTGCCGCTGGTGCGCGCCGAAGCGCCGTTCGTCGGCACTGGCATGGAGCCGATCGTCGCCCGTGACTCGGGCGCCGCCATCGGCGCCCGCCGCGGCGGCATCGTCGACCAGGTGGACGCGACGCGTATCGTCATCCGCGCCACGGAAGATCTCGATCCCGGCAAGTCCGGCGTCGATATCTACCGGCTGATGAAGTTCCAGCGTTCGAACCAGAACACCTGCATCAACCAGCGTCCGCTGGTGCGCATGGGCGACCGGGTCAACAAGGGCGACATCATTGCCGACGGCCCGTCGACCGAGCTCGGCGATCTGGCCCTCGGCCGCAACGTGCTGGTCGCGTTCATGCCGTGGAACGGCTACAACTACGAGGATTCCATCCTTCTGTCCGAGCGCATCGTCGCCGACGACGTCTTCACCTCGATCCACATCGAGGAATTCGAAGTCATGGCCCGCGACACCAAGCTCGGGCCGGAGGAGATCACGCGCGATATCCCGAACGTCTCGGAAGAAGCGCTGAAGAACCTCGATGAGGCCGGCATCGTCTACATCGGTGCGGAAGTGCAGCCGGGCGACATCCTGGTCGGCAAGATCACGCCGAAGGGCGAAAGCCCGATGACGCCGGAAGAAAAGCTGCTGCGCGCCATCTTCGGTGAAAAGGCCTCGGACGTGCGCGACACCTCGATGCGCATGCCTCCGGGAACCTTCGGCACCGTCGTCGAAGTGCGTGTCTTCAACCGCCACGGCGTCGAGAAGGACGAGCGCGCCATGGCGATCGAGCGCGAGGAGATCGAACGCCTCGCCAAGGACCGCGACGACGAGCAGGCGATCCTCGACCGCAACGTCTATTCGCGCCTTTCCGACGTTCTTGTCGGCAAGGAAGCGATTGCCGGGCCGAAGGGCTTCAAGAAGGGCTCGAAGCTGTCGAAGGACACGCTGGACGAGTACCCGCGTTCGCAGTGGTGGCAGTTTGCCGTGGAGAACGAAAAGCTCCAGAGCGAGCTGGAAGCCCTGCGTGGCCAGTACGACGATTCCAAGAAGGCGCTCGAGCAGCGCTTCATGGACAAGGTCGAGAAGGTGCAGCGCGGCGACGAAATGCCTCCGGGCGTCATGAAGATGGTCAAGGTCTTCGTGGCCGTGAAGCGCAAGATGCAGCCCGGCGACAAGATGGCCGGCCGGCACGGCAACAAGGGTGTCGTGTCGCGGATCGTTCCGGTCGAGGACATGCCTTTCCTCGAGGACGGCACGCATGCCGATATCGTGCTCAACCCGCTGGGTGTGCCGTCGCGCATGAATGTCGGCCAGATCCTGGAAACGCATCTGGGCTGGGCTTGCGCCGGAATGGGCAAGAAGATCGGCGATCTGATCGACGCGTACAAGACGGCGGGCGACATCAAGCCGCTGCGCAAGACGCTCGAGAGCTTCATGCCGGCCAACGACCGCAACGAGCCGATCCGCGAATATGACGACGAGAGCATCATTCGCCTCAGCGAGCAGATGCGCCGCGGCGTCTCCATCGCGACACCGGTGTTCGACGGCGCGCACGAGGCCGACATCAACATCATGCTGGAGCAGGCGGGCCTGCACACCAGCGGTCAGTCGCAGCTCTATGACGGACGCACCGGCGAGCCGTTCGATCGCAAAGTGACGATGGGCTATATATATATGCTCAAGCTTCACCACCTTGTGGACGACAAGATCCACGCGCGTTCGATCGGGCCGTACTCGCTCGTTACCCAGCAGCCGCTGGGCGGCAAGGCGCAGTTCGGTGGCCAGCGCTTTGGCGAGATGGAGGTCTGGGCGCTCGAAGCATACGGCGCCGCCTACACGCTGCAGGAGATGCTGACGGTGAAGTCGGACGACGTCGCCGGCCGCACCAAGGTCTACGAGGCGATCGTCAGGGGCGACGACACCTTCGAGGCCGGCATCCCCGAGAGCTTCAACGTTCTCGTCAAGGAAATGCGGTCTCTCGGCCTCAACGTCGAGCTGGAGAACACCAAGCTCGACGAAAACCCGATCCGGCTGCCCGACGCGGCCGAATAAGCAAGACGTCCGGCCGCGGTCTTCCCGCGACCGGACGCCGAGCATGATCCCGAAAAGTGGTTACCGGTTTTCGGCCAAGATCATGCTCAAACAACAGAGTTTCTTCGGCCGATGGCCGATCAAGTCGGCGGGCGTTTGGCCCGCGCTAGATGCAAGGGGTTTTCGAGGACCCCGAAAAGGAGAACGGCATGAACCAAGAGGTCATGAATCTCTTCAATCCCCAGGCGCCCGCGCAGGTGTTCGATTCCATCCGGATCTCGCTTGCCAGCCCTGAGAAGATTCTGTCCTGGTCGTTCGGCGAGATCAAGAAGCCGGAGACCATCAACTACCGCACCTTCAAGCCGGAGCGTGACGGCCTGTTCTGCGCACGCATTTTTGGTCCGATCAAGGACTATGAGTGCCTGTGCGGCAAGTACAAGCGCATGAAGTACAAGGGCGTCATCTGCGAGAAGTGCGGCGTCGAAGTCACGCTGTCGCGCGTCCGCCGCGAGCGCATGGGCCATATCGAGCTGGCGGCACCGGTCGCCCACATCTGGTTCCTGAAGTCGCTGCCGTCGCGCATCGGCACGCTGCTCGACATGACCTTGAAGGACATCGAGCGCGTCCTCTATTTCGAGAACTACATCGTCACCGAACCCGGCTTGACCGCGCTGAAGGAGCACCAGCTGCTCAGCGAGGAAGAGTACATGATGGCCGTCGACGAGTATGGCGAGGATTCGTTCACCGCCATGATTGGCGCCGAGGCGATCCACGACCTGCTGGCCGGCATGGACCTCGAGAAGATCGCCGGCGATCTGCGCTCGGAACTGGCTTCGACCACCACCGAGCTCAAGCAGAAGAAGTACCTGAAGCGGCTCAAGGTCGTCGAGAACTTCATGGAGTCCGGCAACCGTCCGGAATGGATGATCATGAAAGTGGTTCCGGTGATCCCGCCGGACCTGCGCCCGCTTGTCCCGCTGGACGGCGGCCGTTTCGCCACGTCTGATCTGAACGATCTCTATCGCCGCGTCATCAACCGCAACAACCGCCTGAAGCGGCTGATCGAGCTGCGCGCGCCCGGCATCATCGTGCGCAATGAAAAGCGCATGCTGCAGGAAGCCGTCGATGCACTGTTCGACAACGGCCGTCGCGGCCGCGTCATCACCGGCGCCAACAAGCGTCCGCTGAAGTCGCTGTCCGACATGCTGAAGGGCAAGCAGGGCCGGTTCCGCCAGAACCTGCTCGGCAAGCGCGTCGACTATTCCGGCCGTTCGGTCATCGTCACCGGTCCCGAGCTCAAGCTGCACCAGTGCGGCCTGCCAAAGAAGATGGCGCTCGAACTGTTCAAGCCCTTCATCTACGCCCGTCTCGACGCCAAGGGTTACTCCTCGACCGTCAAGCAGGCGAAGAAGTTGGTCGAGAAGGAGCGTCCGGAGGTCTGGGATATCCTCGACGAGGTCATCCGCGAGCATCCGGTGCTGTTGAACCGCGCGCCGACGCTGCACCGCCTCGGCATCCAGGCGTTCGAGCCGATCCTGATCGAAGGCAAGGCGATCCAGCTTCACCCGCTGGTCTGCACGGCCTTCAACGCCGACTTCGACGGCGACCAGATGGCGGTCCACGTGCCGCTGTCGCTGGAAGCGCAGCTCGAAGCCCGCGTGCTGATGATGTCGACCAACAACATCCTGCACCCGGCTTCCGGTGCGCCGATCATCGTGCCGTCGCAGGACATGGTTCTCGGTCTCTACTATCTCTCGATCGTCAACCAGAACGAGCCGGGCGAGGGCATGGTGTTTGCCGACATGGGCGAACTCCAGCACGCGCTCGAGACCAAGGCGGTGACACTGCATGCCAAGATCAAGGGGCGCTTCCGTACGGTCGACGCCGACGGCAAGGTCGTGTCGAAGATCTACGACACTACGCCTGGCCGCATGATCATCGGCGAACTTCTGCCGAAGAACCACAATGTGCCGTACGAGACCGCCAACCAGGAGATGACCAAGAAGAACATCTCCAAGATGATCGACACCGTCTACCGCCATTGCGGTCAGAAGGAGACGGTCATTTTCTGCGATCGCATCATGGCTCTCGGCTTCAGCCACGCCTGCCGTGCCGGCATTTCGTTCGGCAAGGACGACATGCTGATTCCGGACGCCAAGATCAAGCTGGTGTCCGACACCGAGGCTTTGGCCAAGGAGTACGAGCAGCAGTACAATGACGGCCTGATCACCCAGGGCGAGAAGTACAACAAGGTCGTCGACGCCTGGGCCAAGTGCTCGGAAAAGGTCGCCGACGAAATGATGGCCCGCATCAAGGCTGTCGAGTTCGAGGACAACGGCCGTCAGAAGCCGATGAACTCGATCTACATGATGTCGCACTCCGGTGCGCGCGGTTCGCCCACCCAGATGCGCCAGCTTGCCGGCATGCGCGGCCTGATGGCCAAGCCTAGCGGTGAAATCATCGAGACGCCGATCATCTCGAACTTCAAGGAAGGCCTCACCGTGCTCGAGTACTTCAACTCGACCCACGGCGCCCGCAAGGGTCTGGCCGACACCGCCTTGAAGACGGCGAACTCGGGTTATCTGACGCGTCGTCTCGTTGACGTGGCGCAGGACTGCATCGTCAACTCGCTCGACTGCGGCACCGACAAGGGCCTCACTATGCAGCCGATCGTCGATGCCGGTCAGGTCGTCGCCTCGGTTGGCCAGCGCGTTCTCGGCCGCACCTCGCTCGACGACATCACCCACCCGGTCACCGGCGAGGTTCTGGTCAAGGCCGGAACGCTGATGGACGAGCGTGACGTGGAACTGATCGAAAAGGCCGGCGTGCAGTCGGTCCGCATCCGTTCGGCGCTGACCTGCGAGGTCAGGGTCGGCGTCTGCGCGGTCTGCTACGGACGCGATCTGGCCCGCGGCACTCCCGTTAACCAGGGCGAGGCTGTCGGCGTCATCGCGGCGCAGTCGATCGGCGAGCCGGGCACCCAGCTCACCATGCGTACCTTCCACATGGGCGGCACGGCGCAGGTGGTGGATTCCTCGTTCCTTGAAGCCTCGTACGAGGGCAAGGTCGAGATCCGCAACCGCAACGTGGTGCGCAACTCCGACGGCCAGCTGATGGTCATGGGCCGCAATATGGCGGTGCTGATCCTCGACGAGGCCGGCAAGGAACGCGCCACGCACCGCGTCACCTACGGTTCGCGCATCTTCGTCGACGATGGCGACAAGGTGAAGCGCGGCCAGCGTATCGCCGAGTGGGATCCTTATACCCGCCCGGTCCTCACCGAAATCGAGGGCAAGGTCGCGTTCGAGGATCTGGTCGACGGCATTTCCGTTCAGGAAACCGCCGACGAATCGACCGGCATCACCAAGCGCGAGGTCATCGACTGGCGTTCGACGCCACGCGGCAACGACCTCAAGCCGGCGATCGCCGTCCTGGATGCCAAGGGTAAGGTCGGCAAGCTGTCGAAGGGTGGCGACGCCCGCTTCCTGCTCTCGGTCGAGGCCATTCTTTCGGTCGAGCCGGGCGCACAGGTTCGCCCCGGCGACGTGCTGGCGCGTATTCCGATGGAGAGCGCCAAGACCAAGGACATCACCGGCGGTCTGCCGCGTGTTGCCGAGCTGTTCGAGGCACGCCGTCCGAAGGATCACGCCATCATCGCTGAGATCGATGGCACGATCCGCTTCGGCCGCGACTACAAGAACAAGCGCCGTATCATCATCGAACCGCATGACTCGACGCTTGAGCCGGTCGAATACCTGATCCCGAAGGGCAAGCCGTTCCATCTCCAGGACGGCGACGTCATCGAGAAGGGCGACTACATCCTCGACGGCAATCCGGCGCCGCACGACATCCTGGCGATCAAGGGCGTGGAGGCGCTTGCCTCCTACCTCGTCAACGAGATCCAGGAAGTCTACCGACTGCAGGGCGTGTCGATCAACGACAAGCACATAGAGGTGATCGTTCGCCAGATGCTGCAGAAAGTCGAGATCACCACGCAGGGCGATTCGACCTACATTCCGGGCGACCACGTCGACGTGATCGAACTGGAAGAGGTCAACGAGCGCCTGGTCGAGGAAGGCAAGAAGCCGGCAGAAGGCCAGCCGGTGCTGCTCGGCATCACCAAGGCCTCGCTGCAGACGCCGTCCTTCATCTCGGCCGCCTCCTTCCAGGAGACGACGAGGGTGCTGACCGAAGCTGCGGTTGCCGGCAAGACCGACATGCTGCAGGGCCTGAAGGAAAACGTCATCGTCGGCCGGCTGATCCCGGCCGGCACCGGCGGCACGATGAGCCAGATCCGGCGCATCGCCACCTCGCGCGACGAGCTGATCATCGACGAGCGCCGCAAGGCGTCTGGCGTCGAGGTCGCCGAGCCGATGCTGACCGACATGGCTTCCGCCGCGCAGTAAGCGCGCAAGAAAGAGAAGATAGAAAAGGGGCCCAAGTGGCCCCTTTTCGCATTTTGGTTCTCTAATCGGATCGGAGAAGAAAACGATGAGCATGAAGACCTGGGCTTCTGTCGACGACTACATTGTCGAGGCTCTTTTCGATGCGGATCCCGCCCTCGATGCCGTTCTGGCGGCTAACCATGACCACGGCCTGCCGGCGATCGATGTTTCGCCGGCACAGGGCAAGCTGCTGTCACTTCTTGCGCGAATGCAGGGAGCTAAGAAGGTACTCGAAATCGGCACGTTGGGCGGCTATTCGACAATCTGGATGGCGCGAGCGTTGCCCGTGGACGGCAAGGTCGTGACGCTCGAGCTTGATCCGCACCACGCCAGTGTCGCGCGGTCGAACTTTGAACGCGCAGGGGTGTCGGACCGGGTAGAACTGCGGGTCGGACCGGCGCTTCAATCGCTTGCGGCGTTAGGCGCCGAGAATGCCGGGCCGTTCGACTTCATCTTCATCGACGCCGACAAGCCGAACAACCCGCACTATCTGTCCTGGGCCATGCGTCTTTCGAGGCCGGGGACCGTCATCGTCTGCGACAATGTCATCCGTGACGGCGCGGTGGTGAATGAAGATGGTCGTGACGCCAATGTCGAAGGGGCACGCGCGGCGTTTTCGTTCATCGGCGGCGACAAGCGTCTGGAAGGCACCGCGATCCAGACTGTTGGCGCCAAGGGCTATGACGGCTTTGCCATAGCGATCGTCAATTGAATTTGCGCGGTGAGTGGCCGGACATGCGATCCGGCCGACGCCCGCTGATCAATCGAAAAACGCTTCCACCACATTGCGCCTGCCCAGCATGAAGGCGTCGGCGACGTGCTGCAGGGGCGCGAGGTCGACGTCGGAGGTGCCGGCGCGCACGATCTCGGCGAATCGCTTGTAGAGCATCGGGTATTCCGCTTCCGGCTCCTCGTGAACGACGCGGCCATCGACAGCGAGCTTCGAGCCGCCGCCAGAAAGCGCCATCGATCCGGCCTCGGTGTCGGCCAGAATGTCCCAGCTCTGCGGGCCGGTCTGGCGCCAGTCGAGTTCCATCGTCACCGGCAGACCGTTCGAAGTGCGGAAGGCGATATGGGCGGCGATTGGAGCCGCGCGGTTTTCGGGGAAATCGAGCTCTGCCGAACTGATGAACATTGGCGGCAGGATGTGGGTGGCGATCGACAGTGCGTTGATGCCGGGATCGAAGACGCCGAAGCCGCCCGGTGCCCAGATCCACTCCTGGTTCGGATGCCAGCGGCGGACATCTTCCTTCCAGATGATGGCGGCCGATCTGATTTTGGTTGAACCGAGGAAAGCGCGAGCCGCCTCGACAGCCGGCGCATAGCGTGAATGCCAACTGGCGAACAGCGAGACGCCGTTCGCTGCCGCCAGCGCCTTCAGGTCCTCGACCTCGCTGACGGTCGCGCCCGGCGGCTTTTCCAGGAAGACATGCTTTTTCGCCACCAGCGCCGTGCGTGCGGCGTCATAACGGAACTGCGGCGGCATGCACAGCGACACCGCCTCGAGCTCCGGCACCGCGTCGAGCATCGCCTCGATCGTCGGGAAATTCGGGATGTCTTCGACTTTGCCGTGGCGGCTCGCTGCGGCGACCAGGCGATAATCCTGGTCCTTCGCCAAGGCCGGCAGGTGCTGGTCGCGGACGATCTTTCCCACGCCGACGATGCCGAGCTTGATGGGACTAGAGGACATGGGAGCTCCGCAGGTTGAGTGTGCTTGGTTTTACCAGAGGTCGCTTCTTAGCAGAGAACTTGTGTCGGGCAAGTCGCCGGGCTTTTGTCGCCGGCCGTGAGATCGACCGGGATTCAGATCTCTTCAGATCGGCACATCGAAGGTCACGATCGACACTTCGCCTTCGAGCGCGCCCTGATAGGCGGACAGATGCGGCTCCTCGTCGGGCACGCCGTCCAGGTCACCGATCTGGTCGAGCTCGGCCTCGGCGTAACCTTCCGCGGCAAGTGATTCGAGAGCGCGGCGCACCGCCGAATCGTCGTCCGGGGCGACCAGCATCACATGCACGCCTTCCGGCTTGCCGCCTTTGCGCTTCCACACCCGGCCGGTAATAATGGTGACCGGGCGCTCCTCATTGTCATTCACGGGTTCGTACCTCCGGGCGAGGGGTTTTGGGCTGTTCATGCCGCCTTTTCGCACGAAGCACGGCGTGGAAACAGCCGCAAGCCGGTCACTTTCTGCCTTCCTCTTGAAAAACGGCGCAAGAAAATTACATGCGTTTTTCGCATGGCTGCCAAACCTCGGGTTCAGCGCAATATTTGCCGCTCCGGGGTTGACGGACAGTGGCCACACGAGTAGAAGCCGCCCAGTCAGAACCGATGTGAGGCTCTCGCTTCCGAAGCGACACGCTTTGGAGTTTGCCTCAAACAGGGTTCGTTTTACGAGCGAAAAGACATTTCCGGCGTGCATGAAGCGGCTTCCGCTTCCTCTGCCATTTGTTCGGGCAAGACCGCGAGGCGCGGTTTGTGGCCCGAATTTGCGTATGGAAATGACGCTTTGAGCGGCCCTGACCGGGCAAGACACGGAATTGAGAGACAAGAGGGTTTAATGCCTACCGTCAACCAGCTGATCCGCAAGCCGCGCATTGCGCCGGTGAAGCGCAACAAGGTCCCGGCCATGCAGCAGAACCCGCAGAAGCGGGGCGTCTGCACGCGCGTCTACACGACGACGCCGAAGAAGCCGAACTCCGCGCTGCGCAAGGTGGCCAAGATCCGCCTGACCAATGGTTTTGAAGTGATCGGTTACATCCCCGGCGAAGGCCACAACCTTCAGGAACACTCGGTGGTGATGATCCGCGGCGGCCGCGTCAAGGATCTTCCGGGCGTCCGTTACCACATCATCCGCGGCGTGCTCGACACGCAAGGCGTGAAGAACCGCAAGCAGCGCCGTTCGAAATACGGCGCCAAGCGTCCGAAGTGACCGAAGCGTAGCCAAGGTCGTTCCGGACGGCGTCAAGCGACGATCCGGGATCCAGGCCACCGCGTAGAATTGAGGCAGAGAAAAAATGTCCCGTCGTCACAGTGCAGAAAAGCGTGAGATCAATCCGGACCCGAAGTTCGGCGACCTGATCGTCACCAAGTTCATGAATGCCGTCATGTATGATGGCAAGAAGTCGGTTGCCGAGACCATCGTCTACGGCGCGCTCGACCAGGTCCAGTCCAAGACCAAGCAGGAGCCGGTCACCGTCTTCCATCAGGCGCTCGACAATGTCGCGCCACATGTGGAAGTGCGTTCGCGCCGCGTCGGCGGCGCCACATACCAGGTTCCGGTCGACGTGCGACCCGAGCGCCGTCAGGCATTGGCCATCCGCTGGCTGATCGCCGCCGCCCGCAACCGCAACGAGACCACCATGGTCGATCGCCTCTCCGGCGAGCTGATGGACGCGGCCAACAACCGCGGCACCGCCGTCAAGAAGCGTGAAGACACCCACAAGATGGCAGAAGCCAACCGCGCTTTCGCGCACTACCGCTGGTAAAGCGCGAACGAGACTGAAGAGGCACCTCCCATGGCCCGCGAATATAAAATCGAAGACTACCGCAATTTCGGTATCATGGCGCATATCGACGCCGGCAAGACGACGACCACCGAGCGCGTCCTCTATTACACGGGCAAGTCGCACAAGATCGGCGAAGTCCACGACGGGGCTGCGACCATGGATTGGATGGAGCAGGAGCAGGAGCGCGGCATCACCATCACGTCGGCCGCCACCACGACCTTCTGGAAGGGTCGCGACGGCAAGATGTATCGCTTCAACATCATCGACACCCCCGGCCATGTCGACTTCACCATCGAGGTCGAGCGTTCGCTGCGCGTGCTCGACGGCGCCATCGCGCTGCTCGATGCCAATGCCGGTGTCGAGCCGCAGACGGAGACCGTCTGGCGCCAGGCCGACAAGTATCGCGTGCCGCGCATGATCTTCTGCAACAAGATGGACAAGATCGGCGCCGACTTTTACCGCTCGGTCGAGATGATCGGTTCGCGCCTCGGTGCGCATGCCGTCGTCATGCAGTTGCCGATCGGCGCCGAGACCGAGTTCAAGGGTGTCGTCGATCTCGTCGAGATGAACGCGCTGGTCTGGCGCGACGAGACGCTGGGCGCTGCCTGGGACATCGTCGAGATCCCTGCCGACCTCAAGGCTCGTGCCGAAGAATACCGCGAGAAGATGATTGAGGCCGCCGTCGAAATGGACGAAACGGCGCTCGAGAATTACCTCGAAGGCAAGATGCCGAGCAACGACGAGATCCGTGCACTCATCCGCAAGGGCACGATCGCGGTGAAGTTCTATCCGATGTTCTGCGGCTCGGCCTTCAAGAACAAGGGCGTGCAGCCGCTGCTCGACGCCGTCGTCGAATATCTGCCGTCGCCGGCCGATGTCCCTGCCATCAAGGGCGTCGACGCCAAGACCGACGCCGAGATCGAGCGTCATGCCGACGACAACGAGCCGCTGTCGATGCTCGCCTTCAAGATCATGAACGACCCGTTCGTCGGTTCACTCACCTTTGCCCGCATCTATTCGGGCAAGCTCACCAAGGGCATCTCGGTCGACAACACCGTGAAGGGCAAGAAAGAGCGCATCGGCCGCATGTTGCAGATGCATGCGAATTCGCGCGCCGACGTCGAAGAGGCATTTGCCGGCGACATCGTCGCCCTCGCTGGTCTCAAGGACACCACCACCGGCGACACGCTCAGTGATCCGCTGCATCCGGTCATCCTCGAGCGCATGGAATTCCCCGATCCGGTCATCCAGATCGCCATCGAGCCGAAGACCAAGAACGACCAGGAAAAGATGGGCCTCGCCCTTCACCGCCTGGCCGCCGAGGATCCGTCCTTCCGCGTCAAGACCGACGAGGAAAGCGGCCAGACCATCATCTCCGGCATGGGCGAACTTCACCTCGACATCATCGTCGACCGCATGCGCCGCGAGTTCAAGGTCGAGGCCAATGTCGGCGCACCGCAGGTGGCCTACCGCGAGACGATCACCCGCAAGCACGAGCAGGACTACACGCACAAGAAGCAGACCGGCGGTACCGGCCAGTTCGCCCGCGTCAAGATCCTGTTCGAGCCGAATCCGGAAAGCAGCGAATTCGAGTTCGAAACCAAGATTGTCGGCGGCGCTGTGCCGAAGGAATACATCCCCGGTGTCGAAAAGGGCATCAACAGCGTCATGACCTCGGGCCCGTTCGCCGGCTTCCCGATGATCGGCGTCAAGGCGACGCTGATCGATGGCGCCTACCACGACGTGGACTCGTCGGTTCTGGCCTTCGAAATCGCCGGCCGCGCCTGCTTCCGTGAAGCAGCGCCCAAGCTTGGCGTGCAGTTGCTCGAGCCGATCATGAAGGTCGAGGTGGTGACGCCGGAAGATTACGTCGGCAGCGTTATCGGCGACCTGAACGGCCGTCGTGGCCAGATCCAGGGCCAGGAGGCCCGCGGCGTCGCGGTGGTCATCAACGCGATGGTGCCGCTCGCCAACATGTTCAAATACGTGGACAACCTTCGCTCGATGAGCCAAGGCCGCGCGGCCTACACGATGCAGTTCGACCATTACGAGCCGGTCCCGACCGCGGTCGCCCAGGAAGTCCAGAAGAAATACGCGTAACTCGAAACGAGTTGCACCAGTAACTTAATTCAAGGCCCGCACGGGCTGGCAGGAATGGAGAGATCACATGGCAAAAGGTAAATTCGAGCGCACTAAGCCTCATGTGAACATTGGCACGATTGGTCACGTCGACCATGGCAAGACGTCGCTGA
>NZ_JAMYUY010000040.1:0-19050 GCF_040323385.1 Mesorhizobium sp. M0045 | reverse complement strand
CTCGTTGAAACGATCGAGGCAACCGAATGCAACAACTACTTCGCAAACGCCGGCTACGCTTCCGTCAAAACGTGAAAGACTCTAGATGCGGCTGTTGGGCTGGATTGCTGGCTCAGACCGAGCAGGGTCTCCGCTGTACCTCGACGCCGAGGTCGCGCAGATCGTGGCCGTTGCCGCGCCGCGCCGATTTTCTGGAGTGGTAAGCCGCGCCCGACGCGGCGAATTCGTAACCCTACTCGGCGGCCGTCTCCGCTGGCGCCCCTGCCGGCCGCGAAGGCTCGGCCTCGGCACGGGGCTTGCGCCGTGAAAACAGCGACCTGAGCGTGACGTAGAACACCGGCGTCAGGAACAGGCCGACGAAGGTGACGCCGAGCATGCCGGAGAACACCGCGGTGCCGAGCGACTGGCGCATTTCTGCGCCCGGGCCCGTTGCGATCATCAGCGGCACGACGCCGAGGATGAACGAGAAGGCGGTCATCAGGATCGGCCGCAGCCTGAGCCGGCAGGCTTCGACGGCAGCCTCGGCGGCCGACAGCCCGCGTTCCTGCGCCTGCCGCGCAAATTCGACGATCAGGATCGCGTTCTTGGCGGCAAGCCCGATTAGCACGATGAGGCCGATCTGCACGAGGATGTTGTTGTCCAGCCCTCGGAACGACACGCCGAGCAACGCGGCGAGCACGCCGAGCGGCACCACCAGCACAATGGCGAACGGCAGCACCAAGCTTTCATATTGCGCCGCCAGCGCCAGGAACACGAACAGCACCGAAAGTCCGAAGATATAGAGAGCGGCATTGCCTGTGTTGCGCTCCTGATAGGCGAGCTCGGTCCATTCATAGGAGGTACCGGCCGGCAGCGTCTTTGCCGTGATCCCTTCCATCAATGCCAGCGCGTCGCCTGTGGAAACGCCGGGCGCTGCATTGCCCTGCAGCGGCACCGAGACGTACATGTTGTAGCGCTGGACCAGCGCCGGGCCGGTGGCGTCGCGGATCTCGACCAGCGTGCCGAGCGGAACCAGCGCGCCGGTCGCCGAGCGCACCTTCAGTTTCAAGATGTCGGCGCGATCTAGGCGGAACGCCTGGTCGGCCTGCGCCCGCACCTGGTAGACGCGCCCGAAAGCGTTGAAGTCGTTGACGTAGGCGGTGCCCAAATTGATCGACAGCGTCTCGAAGATGTTGGGGATCGGCACGTTCAGGATGCGCGCCTTGTCGCGATCGATCGCCAGGAAGAATTGCGGGCTCGACACGGAGAAGGTGGTGAACACGCCCGTCAGCCCCGGCGTCTTGTTGGCCTTGCCGGCGATTTCGTAGGCAAGCGCCAGGATCTGCCGCATATCGGCGCTGTTGCGCTCCTGGATCTGCAGCTTGAAGCCGCCGGCATTTCCGACACCGCGGATCGGCGGCGGCGGCAGTGCGATAATGAAGGCTTCCTTGATGCTTTGCAGGCTGCCGAACAGATTGCCGATGACCTGGGTCGCCGACTGGTTGGCTTTCAGTCGCTCGTCAAAAGGCTTGAACCTGGCGAAGATCACGCCCGCATTGCTGGCGTTGGTGAAGGTCGCGCCGGAGAAGCCGGCGAAGGCGACTGCGTAGTCGACGCCGGGCGTTTTCTGGATGATCTGCGACGCCTGCTGGATGACCGCATCGGTCCTCGACAACGAAGCGCCGTCCGGCAACTGGACGACGACGATCGCATAGCCCTGGTCAAGCGACGGAATGAAACCGCGCGGCACCGCCTGCACCAGGTAGACCGTGGCGTAGATGAGGCCCGCGAAAACGGCCAGCATGGCGGCGATCGTTATCCACGAGCCGATCAGCACGCGGATGATGCTCGAATACCAGTGGGCGACCCTGTCGAAGCCGCGATTGAAGCCGTCGGCGAGCGCCCGTCCGAACCGCGCCAGGAAAAAGCGCGGCGGCGCCGCCGCGGCGTGGTGCGGCTTGAACAGCAGTGCGGCCAGCGCCGGCGAAAGCGTCAGCGAATTGAATGCCGAGATCGCCGTCGACACCGCGATGGTGATCGCAAACTGCAGGTAAAACTGCCCAGAAATGCCGGGGATGAAGGCTGTCGGTACGAACACGGCTATCAGCACCAGCGAGATCGCGATGACCGCGGTTCCGACTTCGTCCATGGTCAGGTGCGACGCCGGATTGGGCGCCAGCCCTCTGGCGATATTGCGCTCGACGTTCTCGACCACGACGATCGCATCGTCGACGACGATGCCGATCGCCAGAACGAGGCCGAACAGCGTCAGCATGTTGAGCGAGAAGCCGGCGGCGTAAAGCACCGCCAGCGTGCCGATCAGCGACACGGGGATCGCCACGATCGGCACGATCGCCATGCGCCACGATTGCAGGAAGACGATGATGACGATGATGACCAGCAGCATCGCCTCCAGGATTGTCTTGTAGACCTCCCGGATCGACTCGGCGACGAACTCGGTCGGATTGTAGACGATGTCGTAGCTCAACCCCTTCGGGAAGTCGCGGGAAAGCTCCTTCATCTTGTCCTGGATTTCCGCGGCTGCGGCAAGCGCGTTGGTGCCCGGCCGCTGGAAGATGGCGAGCGCCACCGCCGGTTTGCCGTTGAGATAGGAGTTGGTGACGTAATCCTTGGCGCCGAGCTCGATGCGCGCCACGTCCTGCAGCGAGATCAGGCGGCCGTCGTCAGTCGATTTGACGATCACGTATCGGAAGTCGCGTGCGTCGTTGAAGCGGCCTTGCGTGGTGACCGTGTATTGGAACGCCGTGCCGGTGCTGGTCGGGGGCGCGCCGATCGCGCCACCCGACACCTGGACGTTCTGGTCGCGCAGCGCCTGCACCACATCGCCCGAGGTCATCCCCAGGGCGGACAGTTTTTCCGGATCGAGCCAAATGCGCAGCGAATATTCGCGTTCGCCGAAGATGATGAGGTCGCCGACGCCGTCGAGTCTGAGCAGTATGTCGCGCACCCGCGAGCGGGCGTAGTTCGAGACGTAGAGCTGGTCGTAGGTATTGTCGGGCGACAGCATGTGCACGACCATCATCAGGTCGGGCGAGCTCTTGGTGGTGGTGATGCCGAGGCGGCGGACTTCTTCGGGCAGGCGCGGCTCGGCGACCGACACGCGGTTCTGCACCAGCACCTGCGCCTGGTCGAGATCGGTGCCCAGCTTGAATGTGATGGTCAGCGCCATCGCCCCGTCGCCCGACGAATAGGACGACATGTAGAGCATGCCCTCGACGCCGTTGATCTCCTGCTCGATCGGCGTTGCCACCGTCGCTGCGACCGTCTCGGCGTCGGCGCCCGGATACTGCGCGCGAACGACGATGGTCGGCGGCGCGATCTCGGGATATTGCGCGACCGGCAGCTGGGTATAAGCAATCCCGCCGAGGATCAGCAGGACGACCGAAACGACCGATGCGAAGATCGGACGGTCGACGAAGAAATGTGCGAACCTCATTGCTGCAACTCGGCGATCTCGGCCTTGGGCGGCAACGTCACCATCTCGACCTTCACCTTGGTGCCGGGCCTGGCGTGCATCAGCCCGTTGACGATGATCGTCTCGTTGCCGGTCAGGCCCCCGCGGATCACCCGGTAGCCGTCGAGAAGCGGGCCGGTGCGCACGGGCTTCGCCGACACCATCCCGGCCTCATCCACCAGGAACACGATGCGGCGATCCTGATCGGCGCCGATCGCCTCGTCGGGCACCAGCACGCCGCTATGCGGCAGCGACCCCGGCACGTTGATGCGCCCGAACATGCCTGGCTGGAGAATGCCGTCGGTGTTTGGAAACCTTGCACGCACCCGCATGGTGCCGGTCGCGTTGTCGATCCGGTTCTCGGCAAAATCGAGCTTGCCTTTGAATACCCGCTCCGCGCGGTCGGCGACGCGAACCACCACCTCGAGCCCGCCGGCGCCTTCCTGCATGCTGCCGCCGCGCTCCTTCGCGTCGCGGGCGTAGCTGAAATACAGGCGCTCATCGACGTCGAAATAGAAGTCAATCGGATCGCGCGTAACGATGGTCGTCAGCAAGGTGGAATCCGGCTGCACGAGGTTGCCGACCGACACCAGCCGGCGGTCGATGCGGCCGGACAAGGGCGCCTTTATCTCGGTGAATTCCATGTTCAGGCTAGCCGTCGTCAGCGCAGCTGTCGCGCCCTGCATCTGCGCCTGCGCCGAAAGGTATTCCCGCCGGCGGTCGTCGAGCGTCGCGGTTGAGATATTGCCGGTCTTGGCGAGTTCGTCGGCGCGATCCAGCTGCATCTTGGAGAATTCGAGCAGACTCTTGGCGACGTCCACTTGCGACTTGGCGGCATCATAAGCCGCCTGGTACGGACGCTGGTCGATGGTGAAGAGCAGGTCTCCCTTGTTGACCAGTGCGCCGTCCTGGAAGCTGACCTTGTCCAGATAGCCGCTGACGCGCGAACGGATGGCGACCTGGTCGACGGCTTCGAAGCGCCCGACGAACTCGTCGTCTTCGACGATTTCACGGACCACTGGCTTGGCCGCCGTCACCACGGGTAGCTGCTGGTCCTGCGCAAACGCAGTGCTGAAAGCCATGCCGAGCAGGAATGTCGCCGATACGGCGGCGCGGGCAAGCCAGTCGGCCGATCGACGGGCTCGCCCGCCCGCGTCGCGATGCAATTGTCCATTCTCTAGGGTGTCCATTTGCGTCCCCGCTCGCTGGACCCGGAGGCCGGTTGATCCGCTTCTACGTTCAGGCTACTCGTCGAAATCAGAGCACTGCAGTGTTGTGCATGGCAAGATGATCATTTTCCATGTGGGCTGAAATGTCCACCCTGTGACTGCCCCGCCACCCGCGACTGGCGACGCAGATCCACCGGGCGATCCGGGATGCCATTGAGACGGGGCGGTTAGACCTGGGAGCAGACCTTGGTCCCGTCGGGCTGGACGTCCGCAATCCTTCTTCAAACGTTAAAGCCGCCATTCCGCTATCGTGATGAGTTTCGGGCGCCGGCAGGCGTACGAAAGTCCGCGAGGAAGGAACCGTGGGCCACAGACGATGGCTATGGGGATTTCGGATTTCGGCGGATGTCGGCGATGGCGTGACCGCCGTCGGGAAGCTCAGGGGTGAATGCGGACAGACCGCTTCGTTGCGCCTCCGCGCGGTCTTGTCGGGACGGTGGGCGGCTGGGCGCGGCTCTGTCGGCGTCGATAATCACCATAGACGTGCGTCGATCCGTTGCCGGAGGCTGAGTGCCTGCAGCTGAAGGCTGAACCATTCCATGCCGGGTCATGGCGTACTGCTCCCGGTCGACGGGGAACTGTGTGGCGGTCCGCGCGGCTGCCTCCGTCGTTCGAACACCTCGATCACGATCATGCGGCCGCCACAGCAGGGGCATGGCGGGCGGAAGTTGTCCGGGTCGTCCATGGTGTCATCGTCGGACGGTGCAGCGACGTTCAGGAGTTCACGAGCAAGCGCGAGGCTCGCCTTGCGAGCAGAGCCGGCAAGCAGGCCGCAATGCCGGATGCGGTGGAAACCCTTTGGCATGACATGGAGCAGGAAGCGGCGGATAAACTCGTCGGTCGCGAGCGTCATGAGCTGCTGCCGGTCGGCGCCTTCGCGACGATAGTTCTTGTACCGGAAGGTGATCGTGCGCGGCAAGGGTGCGCCCAACGGCCTCGGCTTTCCGCCGCATGGCGCGGGGCGAAACTTCTCGCGCACTCAGCGCCGCCGCATGCAGGCCGGACGCAGCTGATATCTTTGCGGAGGAGACAAAGGGGATCGAGCCCGCTTTTTCTCCGGCGTGACGGATAATTCGGAACTGCCAAGCGCCTACAAGAGCGCGTCGGCGGTACGTCGCCAGATAGAGCGATACGGCCTCGCCGAAATCGTCGACGCGGTGCTGCCGTTCGGTTGTATTATCGCTGGTGACTGGGAAGCCAACGCTCCTTGGCGCAAGAAGAAACAACGGCAGGCATAGCCGCTGTTGACGCACAGATGACCATCCTCTCGGTTCAATCCGGAGTGACCGCGTGGGGTGAAGTCACGGCAACAGACCCAGGGGGCTTTACGTCCGCTATCGTTCTTGCCTGCACTACGAGCGCACCTACCGCTTGGGCCCCAGAGCCACCAGCCTGCAATGCGCCCGCAAGTCGGTCATTGAGGTGATCTTTGCTGTTGCCGATATCGGACGTTGCCGGCGACGACGCTGGGCATCGTAGTTTGGCTCTCCGCTCGCGCGCGAACACATCCTCTAAAAGTTGATGCAATCTCTCAACAAACGTGATAGCCGCCGTCCCCGACTGCACTGATGGCTGCAACAAGCCGCTCTTCAAATTGACGGAGATCAGGGGAATGGGGTTAACCCGGCGCTTGGAAGAACACGGCGATCGTCCGGCGCTGATCTTTCCCGGCCGCACCCCGATCCCATACCGCGATCTTGCGCTGCGTGTCGCAGCGGTGGCAGCCGAGTTCGGACCCGAGAAAAAGTTGGTCGCGGTAGCAGCCGAGCCGACGGAACACGCGGTCATCTCTTATTTGGCGGCAATGCACGGCAGGCACGCCGTCGCATTGATCCCGCCCTGCGACGCGTCGGCTCTGGACGACTTTGTCGCCGACTATTCGCCTGAAATCATCTGCAGACGAGTAGACGCCCGCTGGCGCTGCCGCACGGGAGCTGGGGAGTCCAATGGCGCACTGCATCCCGATCTCGCGGTGCTGCTCGGTACCTCCGGCAGCAGGCCGTAAGAATAGTGGAATGGCAGGATAAGCGCCGCCCGGTCCCGATGGCACCGGCAAGAGCCGGTATGGCCAGCATTTATTTCCCGAAACACGGTGCCTCCCACTCCGCCTTTGCTCAAGAGATGCGCGAAGCGAGCTGCACCAATATCAGTGGCGTTCCCTACTCCTTCGAAATGATGGACCACGCCGGCTTCCGGAGGCACGACTTGCCTGAGTTGCGTTTCATGACGGTAGCCGGCGGACGCATGCAACAAGCTCTGGCCGAGACCTTTCGGCGTCATCTGGCGGACAACTCTGGCTGCTTCTTCATGATGTATGGGCAGACCGAGGCAACCGCTCGCATCGCCTATGTTCCCCCCGGCGAGCTCGAGGGCAATCTGGGCAGCATCGGCATTGCCATCCCGGGCGGCAAACTCCGGTTGGCTGATGAAGACGGCCGGCCAATCGAACAAAATGGCGAGCCGGGCGAACTCATCTACAGCGGTCCCAATGTGATGATGGGGTATGCCCATCGACGGGCGGATCTGGCAACGGCGCACGAAGTCGCGGATTTGCGTACAGGCGACATCGCAAAGCGTGATGATCGCGGGTTCTATTCGATAGTCGGTCGCCGCAAGCGGATGTCGAAGATCGCGGGCCTACGCCTGAGCCACGACGCAATCGAAACGGCGCTTGAGAAAGCTGGGATCGCCGCAGCAGTCGTCGGAGACGATGAGCGCATTCTGGCGATGGTGACGACACCCAACGTCGACGACAACGAGGTGCTTCAGGTCATGATGGCTGCAAGCGGACTGCCAAGGCCGCACCTCGAAGTCGCCAGGGCGACATCGTTGCGGAAACTCGCCTCGGGGAAGGTCGACTATGCTTCACTCCACGCTCGCCTGCGAGCCCCGCGTCAGCAGATGGCCATGAATGTCCTGGACGCCTTCAGGAATGCTTTCTATCCGCGTCAAGTTGGTCCCAGCGACACTTTCGAAAAGCTCGGCGGCGACTCGCTGCTCTATGTGCAGCTCTCGCTGACCTTGGAACGTAAACTCGGGAGCCTGCCGCAGGGTTGGGAAACCGTGCCCGTTGGCGACCTTGCCCAAACCGCCGAACCCAGGAACCATAATCGGTCCATCGATAGTCAACTGGTCCTGCGTGCTGCCGCAATCCTGCTAGTTGTTATCCATCACGCAACGCTCTGGCCCATTCCGGGCGGAGCCGCCACACTCGTGATGCTGGTCGGGTTCAGCCTAGCTCGCTTTCAGCGCCATCGGCTGTTCGCCGGCGATGGTCTGACGGTGTTGCGGCCGCTGGCAGCCAACCTTGCACTTTATGCGCCCATCGTCGCGGGTTTCTCCCTGGCGCGTCGCGAGGTGCTATGGCCATCGGTCTTCCTGAGTGGCAATCTCGGCTTTGCCACACCGCCGCACATGGTGCCGTATCTATACTGGTTCGTTGAGGCGTATGCGCAGACCATTCTTCTATGGGTGATCCTGTTTTCCATTCCGCAGGCGCGGCGCATCGCAGATGCAATGCCGCTTGCTTCTGGCATTTTCGTGCTGGCAATTGCTGTCGCAGCCAAGTTCCTCACGCCACTCGTCTGGTACATCGGCGGGCCGCAAATATTCACACTGCCTGACATCCTTTATTTGGCCATCCTAGGCTGGTGCCTGTACTTCCTCGACACACCGCCGAAACGGAAGGCGTTCTTTGCCGTCGCCACTGTTCTTTGTCTGGTGCTGGCCTGGTGGGGCGGCAATTGGACAGGCTCCTGGGTCAAGTTCATGCTGGTGCTCGGCGCGGTCTTCGTCCTGCTTTTCATTCCGCGCATTACATTGCCCACTTGGGCGGCGCCGCTCATCCTGCCGGTCTCTGCCGCCAGCTATCACATCTATCTTTTTCACCGCGTAATCCCCGACTGGCTGCTTCCGCAACTCGACCTGGGCACGCAGCAGCCTTCCGGGCCGGCAGCGGCCATTTCGATTGGTCTCGCATCAGGCTTGGCAGTATTCTGGTTGCAAAAACAATTTATTGGCTGGCTTGCATATCGGCGAGCCTCCCGCCTCGGTTGGCGAAGCCATGTCGTCGGTGGCCCGTTGGAAGCAGCCGAATAAGACAGATTGGCCGGAGAACGGGGACGCCACTTCGACAAAGTCGGCTTGGCCGATCTTGGCCATGGCGGCGAGCAGGTGGAAAAGGGGAAACGGTTCCCACAGATCGCAGCTTGCGGCGCCTCGATATCCGGGTCCAGCTGGTGCCGACAGTGTCGTGCCCCTCTAAGCTTTGGAGTTAATTCCAGGACTTAGCGTTGAACAATCGGCTCACAGCTAGGCCAGGACGAGAGTGTTCTCGGGTGCGAACGCCCGGCGCGAAAGACGCCAGAAACTGCCGGTCCGCTTCCCGCCCCAAGAGCTCTCAGCACAGCCGCCAGTGAGCAGGCGGCGTCGGTAAGATGGAAACTGCAAGTTATGCGCAGCGCCATCTATGGAAAGCGCTGCAACTCGGTCAGGCAGATGCTAGCTTCCAACTTGTATTTTCCGCCTAACTGGGTTTCATAAGTCGGCAAATTACTTAGGGAGGAATTCAACATGATAAAAAGGGCAATTCTCGGCGCCGGTATCCTTGCCGCCGGTATGTGGAGCGCGTCGTCATCGGCGTCCGCCGAAAGCCTGACCATGTATTGCGGCGTCGACGAGGTCTGGTGCCAGCAAACGGCGCGGGCGTTCGAGGAAAAGACCGGCATCACGGTCGACATGACCCGCAAGAGCGCCGGCGAAATCTACGCGCAGCTGCGCGCCGAGGCGGCCAATCCCAAGGGTGACATCTGGTGGGGCGGCACCGGTGACCCGCACCTACAGGCGGCCGAGGAGGGTCTGACCGAGGAGTACAAATCACCCCTGATCGACCAGTTGCAGCCTTGGGCGATCAAGCAAGCGGAAACATCCGGCCACCGCACGGTCGGCATCTACTCCGGCGCACTGGGCTTCGGGTATAACAAGGATCTGCTCGTCAAGAACAATCTGCCCGAGCCGAAATGCTGGGCCGATCTGATCAAGCCGGAGTACAAGGGACAGGTTCAGGTCGCCAACCCGAATTCCTCAGGTACCGCCTACAACATGCTGGCGACCATTGTCCAGCTGTTCGGCGAGGAGAAGGGTTTCGAGTACTTGAAAGCCCTGCACAAGAACGTCAACCAATACACCAAGTCGGGTTCGGCGCCGATCAAGGCAGCCGGGCTTGGCGAGACCACGATCGGCATCGTCTTCATCCACGACGCTGTGTCGCAGGTCATTGCCGGCTTCCCAATCGTTCCCGTCACCCCTTGCGAGGGAACCGGCTACGAGATCGGCTCGGAATCGATCATCAAGGGCGCCCGCAACATGGAAGCCGCGAAAAAATTCTACGACTGGGCGCTCGAGGCCGATGTCCAGTCTAAGGCGCAGGATGCGGGGTCGTTCCAGGTTCCGTCGAACAAGGCGGCAAAAACCTCCGACAAGGCGCCGGACCTCTCGGCCATCAAGCTGATCGACTACGACTTCAAGAAATATGGATCGAGTGAAGAGCGCAAGCGCCTGCTGAAAAAGTGGGACGAGGAGGTCGCGTCCCTGCCTCAATAGCCGATGCGCTTTCGCCAAACCCGCTGGCCCCTTGAACCGACCGCCGTCCTTTGGATGGCGGTCGGTTGGATGGGGTTTGCCTTGCTGCCCTGGTACGGCATTGAGGACGGGTTCTTCGGCCTTTCCTGGCTGCTCGACGGCTACCCGTTCGACAGCAAATTCGCACCGGCGCTGGTTCTGGCCCTCAAGGGCGAGAAACTGTGGTTGGCGCCGCTCGGCTTCCTGCTGGCGGCGCCGCTGCTTCTGTGGGGTCGCAACAAATCCGATCCCTTTTTCGGCCGGCTACTCGTCACTGTCGGCGCTGCGGGATTTGGCTGGCTTCTGTTCCACGGCTTCGCCATCGGGTTGCACGGCTGGCAGGTCAGCTGGCTGACGAGCCTGTTCGGCGATCTAGACGACCGCCAGTTCGGCATGGGTTACGGCGCCCTGCTGGTCAGCGGCGCCTTTCTGTTCCTGTTCACCCAGGGTATTGGCGCACGCGGTGCTGTCGGCGGCGACGTATTCGTCGTCAGCTCAATTGGCTTTGTCGTCGCGGTGGTTTCCATCTTCATCTTCATGCCAATCCTGATGATGCTGGCCAACGCCATGCAGACCGACGACGGGGGTTATTCCCTTGTCGCGTTCCTGGCCAAACTGTTCAGTTCGCGCCTCTGGAGCCTAGCTTGTCTCGCCGGCGGCAGCCGCTGCGGCGTTGCCTGGAACTCGCTGCTGCTCGCTCTACTCGTCGGTCTGCTGACCATGTTTATGGGGCTGGTGTTCGCGCTTGTCGTGACACGCACGGGTTTCCGCTACGGCAAGCTGCTGCGGGCGCTGACCGTGTTGCCGATCATCACGCCGGCCTTTGTCATCGGGCTAGCCATCATCCTGTTGTTCGGACTGTCGGGCGCAGTGACGCAGAGCGTCGCCGGCGTCTTCGGCATCCAACCCACACGCTGGGTATACGGACTTCCCGGCCTGCTCATCGCCCAGGTTCTCGCCTTCACCCCGATCGCCTTCCTGGTTCTGATCGGCGTTGTCGAAGGCGTCAGCCCGTCCATGGAAGAAGCCTCGCAGACGCTCCGCGCCAGCCGCTGGCAGACCTTTTGGACCGTATCCTTGCCGCTGATGAGGCCAGGCCTCGCAAACGCCTTTCTGCTCGGCTTCATCGAAAGCATGGCCGACTTCGGCAATCCGCTGGTGCTGAGCGGCAATTACGATGTCCTGTCGACGGAAATCTTCTTCGCCATCGTCGGCGCGCAGAACGATGCGGCACTTGCTGCGATCCTGGCACTGGTGCTGCTAGGCTTCACGCTTGTCGCCTTTTATGCGCAGCGCTTCTGGATCGGCAGGCGCTCTTATACTACTGTCACCGGCAAGGGCGACGCCGGCGTCCATCCGCGCTTGCCTACCGGGCTGACATACGCGCTCTATGTGATCGCCGGACTGTGGACGGCATTCACCGTATTGGTCTACGCGGTGATCTTCTATGGCAGCTTCGTCAAGCTATGGGGCGTCGATCAGAGCCTTACATTGCAGCACTACAAGAAGGCATTCTCCGTCGGCTGGAATGAATTCGGCATCCATTGGTCGGGCTCGGCCTGGAGTTCGTTCTGGACGACGATGGAAATAGCACTGATATCGGCGCCGCTGACCGCAGGGATAGGACTTCTGACCGCCTACCTTCTCGTCCGCCAGAATTTCCGTGGCAAGAACGCCTTCGAATTCGCGACCATGCTGTCTTTCGCGATCCCGGGAACTGTGATCGGCGTCAGCTACATCATAGCCTTCAACGTGCCGCCGATCGAACTGACCGGAACTGGCATTATCCTCGTGCTGTCGTTCATCTTCCGCAACATGCCAGTCGGCGTGCGCGCCGGCGTCGCCTCGATGTCGCAGATCGACCGCAGCCTGGATGAATCCTCGCTCACACTTGGCGCCAACTCCTGGCAGACCTTCAGACGCGTCATCCTGCCATTGCTGAGATCGGCGATGCTGGCGGCGCTTGTCTATTCCTTCGTGCGCGCCATGACCGCGATCAGCGCCGTCATCTTCCTGGTCAGTGCGCGCTACGATCTGTCGACCAGCTACATCGTCGGACGTGTCGAGAACAATGAGTACGGCATCGCCATCGCCTATTCGACGGTGCTGATCGTCGTCATGTTGGTGGTCATCGGGCTGATGCAGCTGGTCGTCGGCAGCCGCAACATCGGTCGGCGCGGCATCCAGAAGGGCGACGACGGCTGGAGCATGCGCACCAATGTCAGCCTGCCCGCAACGCCAGGCGGCTAGACGACAATAGCAGGAGCCGGGTGATGGCTGAAATTCGCGGCAATGCCGCCTCTGTCACTTTCGAGCATGTCAGCAAGACCTATCCGGGCGCGAGCACGCCAGCGGTGAACGACATCTCGCTTGCGATAGAAGCCGGAAAGCTGGTGACGCTTCTCGGACCTTCCGGGTGCGGCAAGACGACGACTCTGCGCATGATCGCCGGCCTGGAAATGCCGTCCAGCGGCCGTATCCTGATCGGCGGCGCCGACGTGACGCGTTTGCCGGCCACCGACCGCGACGTGTCTATGGTTTTTCAGTCCTATGCACTGTTCCCGCATATGACGGTGATTGAAAACGTCTCCTATGGTTTGCGCTTCTCCGGCCATGACAAGAAGGAGGCCGCGTCCCGCGCCCGCGCTGGATTGGCACTGGTCGGCCTGACCGGTTTCGAGGCGCGCCTGCCCAGCGAACTGTCAGGCGGCCAGCAGCAGCGCGTGGCGGTTGCGCGCGCGCTGGTGCTCGAACCGCAAGTGCTGCTGTTCGACGAGCCCCTCTCCAACCTCGACGCCAAACTGCGCCGGCACGTGCGCGAGGAAATCAGGGAGATCCAGATAAAGCTCGGGCTGACCGTGGTCTATGTCACGCACGACCAGGAAGAGGCGCTGGCGGTTTCGGACCGCATCATAGTCATGAACAAGGCAGTGGTCGCACAGGACGGCACGCCACGCGAACTCTACGACGCGCCGGCCAATGCGTTCGTTGCCGACTTTATCGGGGAAGCCAACATCCTGGATTGCGAGGTGGTTTCAGTAGAAGGCAATGAAGCCACCGTCCGGCTGGGTTCGCTTGCCTTGAAACTGCCGGCGCGACGCCAGCTGGCCGGCCCGGCGAAGCTGGCGGTCCGTCCGAGCCGCATCGAGATCGGGCCTGCCGGCACGCCGCAGACGATCGCCGGCAGGCTCGAAAAGGTCACTTATGTCGGTAGCCATCTCGAACTGATCATCGGCACACCGCACGGCCAAGTGTTTGCAATATCGCACGATATCGATGCGCCGTTTCAGGCAGGCGACAGCATCGGCATCGGCTTTCCAGGGCGCGGACCGGTTCTGATCAAAGCTTGAAGGATTGCATGCAGAGTTGGCGGATCTGGGCGAACACGCCGCTGCCGGCGCAAATCACCAGCGCGCCGTTTTCCAGCACCGTCTTTGGGTCGGGCTTGACTATCGTGCCGCCGGCTTCTTCCATCAGCAGCATGCCTGCCAGGCAGTCCCAGGCGTTCATATGCTCTTCGACATAGCCGAGCAGCCTTCCGGCGGCCGCATAGGCGAGCATCAACGCGCCGGATGCGTTACGAAAAAACACGCCGCCCTTTGAAAACAGCAATCCGATGAGCGTTGCGACGTTCTGCATTTCGGCGCGGTTGGAAAAGCCGGTGCCCAACGAGCCGTCGGTCAGGCTGGTGGCCGCGCTTGCCCTGATCGGCTTGCCGTTGAGAAAGGCGCCGCCGCCCTTTCGGCAATGGAACGTTTCGCCCGTAGAGGGCTCGTGGATGACACCCACGACAGTGTCGCCGTCCTTGGCGCAGGCAATGACCACGCACCAAGCCGGAATGCCGCGCACGAAATTCGCAGTGCCGTCGATCGGGTCGATGACCCAGACATGCCCGGTCGATCCGGCGACCGAGGCATGCTCCTCGCCGACGATTCCATCGGTCGGGTAGGCGGCTTTCATTGCCGCGCGGATGAATAGCTCGACCTCGCGGTCGGCCTGCGAAACCATGTCCTGATGACCTTTGCTCTGGATGGCGAGGCTGTCGAGGTCGCGAAAATACTTCAGGCCGAGCTCGCCGGCGCGCTGCGCGAGATCGATGGCGAAATGTTCACGCGCTTTGTTATCGGATGTCATGAGGTCCTTCAGAATATGACCGCGGGCTGGAAATGGGCTAGGTGGAGAAACGTAGCGGTCGAGATGAGAGTGTGCAAATGATGAGCTCTGCACGCGCGCGACATGGTCGTCGTTTGTATCGGTCAAGATGTGCGCTACTGCGTGGAGGGCTCGCCTGATGGTCTTTGCGCGCCCATCAGCCCCGACTATCCCGATGAGCTGGCCGACCACAACTAGCGCGCGGTAAGTGAATCGTGCCAGCCACTTTCTTACCGCCGCGTACTTCGTTCGCATTACATTAGACTTGTCTAATCTGCTAACAAGCCAGTCGAGCATTCCCGAACGCTCGCTGGTCAGGCCAAGCGGCCCCTAACCCAAGCTGCTGGGCCGCCCCCTAAGGAAGTGCGTGTATCCCTGATGCCGTCGTCGTGACCCGCCTCCGTACCGCGGCCGGGATCGCAACCACGTCATCGACCCAACGCCCCGCATCGGTACCGCTCAAACGAATGGCAATTTTCTGTCTAGATGCGTTTAGTATCCATTCTCGGGAGACCCACGCGTGGTCGCGTGGGAGACAAGTGACTCCCCTTTAAAGGCATCGAGATGCTCCGAGCACTGAAAAGTCAGTTCCCTAGACCTAAAGATCGGGCGATTTGCCAGCGGGTTGTCGACCAGATAACCGCCGACGCTAAATGGTACAGCACTTCGATAGACGGTCAGATTCTGGTCTCGACCACGCTGAATCTCTTTCAATCAGGGGTCGTAAACGAAACGAATTTGCTGGCACATGTTCGCGCGCGGCGCCACGACTTCACTAAACTGACAGCCTAGCTCCACCCGGGCGGAAACAGCGCGCTAAGCTGCAGCATACACGTTTCCGCAACGAGAAAAGGCGGCAGATCGAGGGTGCCAGCCCTGTTCTGGCTGAGTATCTTGTAGACACCAGCTTGACGCGCTTCAGAACAATGGTCTCGCCGTGCGGATGTTCGTCGAGGTCATCGATTCCGACCCCATGCTCAGCGATCCGGTCAAGAAGCCGGAGACCGGACCGGATGACCGTCGCAGCGCCTTCCACCGGCGCAGCGATCTGCTGTTCGATATAATCCATCTCTGGCTTCGCCATGAGGTCGAGAATGTGTGGGAACATCTTGCTGTACACGCGTGGTCGATAGCGGCTCTTTGTGCCGAGAACGCGGTTGGAGCGCCTTACATAGATTTCGCCTGGATCCTCGGCGACGTGATGGTGCATGAGGTCCGACAGAACGGCGTCAACGGTCAGGTCGAATGTTTCCTGATCCCGGTTCCGGCGCTTGTTCGTCCTGAGCCCGAAATATCGCTTCCTGGACGATAGTCTTGGTGTTCTCCGATGCGGCGAACCGATAGGCATTGAAGGGACTGTCGCGCTCTTCCTCTCCGTCATCGAGTTCGGTCACGATAGGGGTAGTCTGATCCATCTGCAAAATTTCTGGTCTTCAAAATAGCCACCCCGCATACGCGGTCGCATGTACGGCGATAAGCAGGCAAGGTGTCGCGGGAGCGCTCCTCGCTACGCTGCCCTGTCCCGCTTTGCCAGCTTCGCCACGGTCGCCCGAGAGCAGCCCATTACGTCGCCAATCTGATTCCAGCTTGCGCCCGTCTTCAGCATCGCCGAGATAGCGGCGTTCCGCTTCGCGTCCTCCTGCCGGCCCCGCATACGCCCGTCGGCCTTGGCCTTCTCGATCCCTTGGACCTGCCTCCTTCTTCGGTCGGTGTAGTCCTTGTGGGCAATGGCTGCGAGCATGTCCAGCATCATACTATTGATCGCCTCGGCCATGCGCCGGGAGAACTCGTCGCCTCCATCACTGACAGCCTGCCAGGATGTCGGCAGGTCCAGCGCCACGACGCGCACCTGCTTCGCCTTCAGGTCGGCTCTCAGCTTCTCCCAATCGGCCTCGTTCAACTGGGAAAGACGATCAACTTGCTCCACCAAGAGCACGTCTTGGGGATGACAATCGCGCATGAGCCGATCCAGCTCAGGACGCTTCAAGGTTGCCCCACTCTCGTTCTCTTCATACCAGGCGGCCACCGCCAGACCGCACTCTTTTGCGAATCGTTCAAGGTCTTCCCTTGCCCGTCCTGCGTCTTATTCCTTGGTTGATGCGCGGAGATAGGCCCTGATGAAAGACATGTTCGGAAACCCTCTTCAGTTCAGTTAAGATGGTTTCCGGTTTGGCTGGTACCGCTGGAGCATACCATACGAGACCGGGCGCCTCGGTGGGTCACTTGGTGAAGGAATAGGGCGTCAGGAACGGCTGACCGTACTGACCGGGCCAAGACCCCAAGAACTTGACGGAATAGCCTTTGAGGAACCCCGGTCGCCGCACAAGGTAATGGGGCGCGTCTCGAAGTTCAGCCATGTTTTGGGAGACGAACGCCATGACCGCGAACGATTGCCGAAACGTTGCCCAATACCCGGTCACCCCAAGCTCCATGCCTTTGACAAACCTGAAGCTGAACTGATCTCCCACATTCTTCCGGCCCTGCGACATGGTGTAATCCGCCCCGAGGATGTCCAGAAATGCTTGGGGCAGCCGGCCTTGAAATCGTTCATAGTTTGAATGCCATCGCGCAAACACGCCACCAGCCGGGCCGACAATCTCCCCAGTAACCCAGTGGTGAAGGGCAAACCCATGCGAGCGGCGAAGGTAGTCATTACGGAGGACATGATCGGCCCGTTCGCCGCCAGCACTCCTCCGCCCTTCAACGTAGCGGCCGTCCTCCTTCGGTCTGCCCAGTTCGGCGATTAGGCTGGGATAGTTTCGGTACACAGATTTGATCGACCGCTTGACGTCGTCATGCTGTTCAGCCGTCGTCGGGTTGGGCAGGAAGCGGCTTGCGAACGCCGCGACATCGTCCATCTCGCGTGTGCCTTCAGTGACATTGCTTGCAGGTAGTCACTTCCCCGCCCGTCGGTCGCCACTTTCCATCGAACAGCTTGGCGGTACGTGGTCGATGTCGACGCCGCGAGCCGATCCGGCACAATAGATGCAGAACGGCTGCTTGCTCCGTAACTTCTGGCTCAGACTCACCATGTTGGGGTTCAACTCTCCGACACAACATGTTACGGCCTCGCTGGCGGAAAGCGGAGGGCGCATGGGGGAGTCTCGCGCGAGCCAGTTATCCGATCCCCCGCTCAGAAATTTCTACCAAACATTCCGCCCCCTTCACACGAAATCGTATGTTGATTTTTTACCACTGTGGATCATCAATGATCGCTTGGGTTTAGCTTGAGGGGGCTCCCAGGATGGGCGATCAACCGAACTCTCCACCCGCCGCAGCTGCCACGAAGGACCTTGTTCAGAAAGTGATCCTGCAAGCCTCTCGCGGTGAAATCTTATCCGTAAAGGAGACCATCGCAGAGATACGCCGAGACGCTCCGCATCTGCTGGTTACTGACGATGAGCTGGTCTACCTTATAGTCAGTGCGGCCCCGGCCTTTGGAATGGCAGTCGCTTTCGACCTCCACGAATAGTCCGCATGGAAACCATTGGTTCTACCCCCTATAGGACCGAGAGGGCACGGGGGCAGAAATTTCTACCAAACATTCCCGGCCTCGTGGTTGGAACCATTTCCGTTCGGGCGAGTTGCGGCTGACGGGGAAGGGACGCCCTACACACATGATCAAGAAGAACAAAGCAGGCCATCCGTCTGTCTCCAAAGCATTTCGGAAACTGATCCACTCCGAAGACAATCGTCGTCACATGCACAAGCTGTTAAGGCTAGCAGTCGAACCAGCACTGCCGCCGACCTTAGCGTCATTACTTGCGGCCATTGATCTGGCCAAACAGGGGAAGACCGAAGAAGGTGCCTAGCGGCTGGCTGAGCGTCAAACCGAGGAAAGCATTCCTGGCTGCTGCAAAAGAGGAGGGACGTTACTCCCCCAAGGCATAAACAGGTGGCCGCCGCCGTGAGAACGGCGACGGACCACCTACAGCGGCTGCACATCCACGGAGAACACACGCCGCTGCGAGTTCTAAACCCGGGAGGGCCTGCGTTGTTCCCTACGACCTGGGTTGGTCGGCAGGCTCGTTCCGCTCTAAGTTCCCCTTCCACTCGTGTTCATCGAACCGGTTCGCCATCCGGTCCAGCAGCTTACGGGATGCCGCAATTACGCGGCGGGTTTCATCAAGGGAGAGCCGAAGGTCATCGATGTCTGCGCGCGCGCGACGCTCATTCAACCGAGAACTGTCCATTTGTAAGCGAGAGCTGTCTATTAAGTGATACCAATCGGAAACCATCTTTGCAGAGCTAGCGCGCCCGCATCTCAAACTTGATCATAGCCTCTAAGAACGTCTCGTTGGACTCGTCGCGAACGGTCATCACAAATTCTCTATAGGGACCATCCGGCAGCTTATCCTTGGTAATCTCGACCAAGGCTTTCACCGCCTCTTGCTTTGCAGCTTCGAGGTCCGGGAGATCGGTACCCACAAGTCAAGGAAGACTTTGCCAGTGTCGGTGAAGTCGAAGAAATAGCGCGGCATCCCTACAAACACAGTAACGCGAGAATGGTTGTAAGCGCGTCGCTGATCCCCTACGGATTTGGGCTTGACGCTTTTCGGAATCGCCAGGGCATGAGTTCCTCGATCTGGCTCTGCG
>NZ_JAMYUY010000039.1:0-19503 GCF_040323385.1 Mesorhizobium sp. M0045 | reverse complement strand
CGATGAAGATGGAAACGCGCATTCTCGCCCCAAAGACGGGCCGTATCCACATCAAGGTTGGAGCTGGCAAGGTGGTCGGCCTCGGAGCGGAACTGGCGACAATAGAATGATACCGGCACGAACAGGACGGCGGCTGGCCGAGCCACACCGTGCGCCGCGCCTTCGAGAACGTCGGGAAGCCTCTCGGTGAAGATCCGTTGCCGGCAGCTTCCATTCCCGCAGCGAAACCGCCTTGACAGAAGCCGGATTCGACAACGCGTCCATGCCACGGCAGATCTGAAAGCCGACGTATGCAATGGGCCGTGCAATGTCGGCTTTCGCAATCGTAGGTGGGGCAGCATCAGGTCTCCGCCTTCGGCAGGGCTACCAGCGACACCTTGTCGGCGTCGGGCAGAATCTGGACAATCGAAGCAAGGGCATCTCCAGACCCGCCTGTTCCGCAGCCGGTCTTGCGCTCGATCCCGACAGGAGACCGTCAATGAACACGCCGCAACTCTCCCGAGGGACCTGGCGCGTAACAAAGATCCTGGACCCAGCTTCGGCGGTGACGGATTGTCCTCTCGGTGAGGGGTCAACAGAAGAGCCTGCGCTCCATCTTGGTCAGGCGCTTCCCGCCCTCAGGTGTGACGACGACGGTTTCGCTGAAGGCCATGCCACCCGCCCAGGTATACATGTGGAAAACCTGGTTTTGCTTCAACTGCCAATCGCTGTCGGCCAGGAAGGCGCGGGTGAAATCAGTGCTGCGCGGAACGGAGACGAGGCCGACCGTATAGCCGGTGACATTCGTATAGCTGTCGCGCAATCCAGCCGCCAATATGCCCCCGCGCAGGATGCGGTCAATCTCCTTTGCCTCCGCTCCGGGCTTCATGGCGCGGAACTGCTCGTCCTGGATTCGGATCATCGTTGTTGCGGTCCGTATTTGTGCATCGGTTGGCGCACCGATCGATTTCGGGCGCATCATCCGCGAGGTGTAGGCGTGAAACTGTGGCGCCATTTCGACATGGAGGATATCCCCCTTGGCAAGTGTGCGATGGCCGAGCGCTCCGTGCAAGGCTGCCGAGCGAGCGCCCGACACCAGCGTGCCGAGGAACTGATTATCGGCACCACTGCGCAACGCTTCGGCAGTCATGGCTGCCAGGACCTCGCGCTCGTTGACGCCGGCCAGAGCCACGTCAAAACCTGCCGCCGTCGCGCGGTCGCAGATCTCTGCGGCTACCTCGAGACAGGCGAGTTCAAGCGGCGATTTGACTTGCCGCATTTCCCACATGATACCGGAGAAATCGACGATCCTGGCATCCGGCAGCCGGGTTTGGAGCTCCAGCGCCCGGTTCACAGTGAGAAAGTGGCTGTCGCGCTCGACGCCTATGGCCGAAGCTCCGTGTCCGCGGGCTAGGATGGTCTCGGCGACGACCTTGATAGGATTATCGCTGTCACCGATTGCCAAGCAATCAGTGAGCCAGCTCATTTCGCTGAAGACCGGAGCGTCGAGCGCGCGGATCACCGCGACCGGCTCTTCATCAAGGGGGATGAGCAAGGCTTGATAAATGGCCGCTGTGGGCCGGTGACCGCCAAAATATTCAATGTGCTCAAACTGGTCCACGATAAGGAGGTCCACTTGCCGCTCGGCCATGACAGTGCGCAATGCTGCTAGGCGCGAGCGGAATTCTTCTACAGGGAAGGGTGGGGGCTGTGTCATGGAATCCTTTCTATATTGCCACGGGACGGGTTTCCGTTGAGCTTTGTGCGGCGGTCGGGGCGTAAATCGCCATCGGTTTTCTAGTCGCGCCTACTCAGACCTTGTGGACTTACCATGGTCGGCGATTGGCGGGTGCAAAGTATCTGTAAATTTATTTTGGAGGTTTTGTCACAACGGTTGACGTAGAACGCAAGAGAGTGGCGAGTGCTGGTCAGGCGGCGAGACTGTCATGTGAACCGTTTTCGATAGCTTAATGTCGCGACACTGGCGGATTGTTCGTCGCTAGGGATACGGGCAATATGGCGAGCTGATCTGTTAGACGCTTTGACCGATCTAGGGAGAATCGACATTCATTGTAGCCAGACCACGGCGGCAGCGAGGTGACAAGGCCGGTGAAATGGGTTGTTGGCCTGTCATAACGGATTGCGAAACGCCGGAAGTGCTTGAGGCGATTACGGCGAGCTCGATGCAATTGCTTATAAAGTTCGATCTCCTGCGGGATGGGGTCGTGGTCGAGTAGCTCAGCCATTCGGCTTTCGCCCTTACAGATCCGGGCGGGCGGATTTCCCGCACCCGGCGGGACTGTCAGGAATTCTGTGCGCGAGGCCATGATGATGGAAAGGAGAGAATCATCACATGGCTATTGAGAAGGAACTTCTGGACCAACTGCTTGCGGCGATCCGAATGAGGTTTTCGCCAGAGACGGGCTGCTCGACGATCTGAAGAAGGCGCTTTCGGAGCGGATTCTGAACGCCGAACTGGACGAGCACCTCGATGAGGAGCAGGCCGACGGCAACGCCAATCGCCGCAATGGCCATTCGCGGAAATCGGTGCTGACGGGCACATCGAAGATGACGCTGACGATCCCGCGCGACCGTGCCGGAACCTTCGATCCGAAGCTGATCGCCAAATATCAGCGCCGCTTCCCAGACTTCGACGAGAAGATCATCTCCATGTATGCGCGCGGCATGACGGTGCGCGAGATCCGCGGCCACCTGGAGGAGCTCTACGGCATAGACGTGTCGCCGGACCTGATCTCGGCCGTCACCGACGCTGTCCTGGAGGAAGTGGCAGAGTGGCAGAATCGCCCGCTGGATGTGGTCTATCCGCTCGTCTTCTTCGATGCCATCCGGGTCAAGATCAGGGACGAGGGCTTCGTCAGGAACAAGGCCGTCTACATCGCGCTCGGCATCCTGCCGGATGGCACGAAGGAGATCCTCGGCATCTGGATCGAGCAGACCGAGGGCGCCAAGTTCTGGCTGCGCGTCATGAACGAGTTGAAGAGTCGTGGCGTCGCCGACGTCTTGATCGCCGTCGTCGATGGCCTAAAGGGCTTTCCCGAGGCGATCAACGCCGTCTTCCCCCAAACCGTGGTTCAAACCTGCATCGTGCACCTGATCCGCCATTCCCTGGAGTTCGTGTCGTGGAAGGACCGCAAGCCCGTCGTGCCGGCGCTGCGTGCGATCTACCGGGCCAAGGACGCCGAAGCCGGCATGAAGGCCCTGGAGGAATTCGAAGCCAGCTACTGGGGCCAGCGATATCCCGCGATCACTCAGAGCTGGCGGCGCAACTGGCAGCACGTCGTGCCGTTCTTCGCCTTCCCAGAAAGCGTGCGCCGGATCATCTACACGACGAATGCAATTGAGGCGTTGAACTCCAAGCTGCGCCGCGCCGTCCGCACCCGCGGACACTTCCCGAGTGACGACGCGGCGATGAAACTGCTATATCTGGTCCTGAACCATGCGGCTGAGGAATGGAAACGACCGCCGCGCGAATGGTTCGAGGCCAAGACCCAGTTCGCCGTTGTCTTCGGCGAGAGGTTCGTCAGCCAATGACGAGACCGGCCTCGCGCACAGAATTCCTGACAGTCCCCACCCGGCTCTTCCCGAGGGTAAACCCTCGTCATATCCGGGCCTGCGTCCAAGTGCCAGTGATGCGCGGAGCTGGCAGGCGGAAGCGTGCTGTCAGGGTCTCGAGCTCCGACCAGCCCGTGCTCGGCTTTTCTTGCTACGCCGTCTCAGGCACCATAGCCATGTCCGACGCACTTCCCGGTAGAACCCGTTGAGCGCTGGATAGTTGTGCGGCCTGCCGTAGTAGCCGTAGTGTCCACGCAGAACGGCGCGACCATTCGTGCTGCGTGGCCAGTGGCGCGTGCATGAGCAGCCAAACCTCTTGGCGCAACGCTTTAAGCTTGCGCGTCAGGCGTTTCCCCTCCGTCTTGTGCTTCGGCTGTCCCGGGTTCGCCGCAGTAGTGGGTGAATCCGAGGAAGGTCTCTGGCCGCCGCTCGCCGCGCCGCTGATGTGAAAGGGCCGCGAGCCGCGCCAAACTCGATCAGCCGCGTCTTGTCCTCATGGAGCATCAGGCCGAAGTTGGCCAGCCGCGCCTTGAGGGCCAAGAGCATCCTCCGCATTCGATCCGACGCGACGACGACCTTGCCGCGGCCGCAGCACAAGACGAGCGCGCCGCGAAACCGGTGGCTCGCATCGAGGTGCGAACACTGCATTGATGCACCATTTGAACAGCACCTTGCCCCCTATCGAGGAGGTGATCCTCCCGATTCATAGGTGATCGGCAAGGTGCTTAGTACAGGTCCCCAAGTGACAACCGTCGTCATTCGAAGTCCGGTTGCGAGTTCAGCTGTGTCCGGTTGAAGAGCGTCTATGTTCGGAACCTGACACACTGAGGCGCAAGTATTCGCCGTTGCGGCGCGTAACACATGGTTTTCCCCCTGTTGCTCGCACAACCTCTCCGGTGGCACGCCGATTGCATAGGACACGGTGAAAGGATCCGGTCTCGCAGTGGCCGAGGAGGTTCCATGAAAACTTGCTCGAACGATCCAAATCAATGCAATGGACGCTGCACTGTTGAGTGTGGTGTTGCCGTTGGAAGCTTTGCCGCGTCCGTTGCGGGTGCCGCTGTCATTTCTCCAGCAGCGGCTTTGGTTCCTGTCGCGTGGCGGTTCAGCCTCCGGGCTGCGCTGATGTTTGCGCCGCTGATGACCGGAAAATGGTGGGATATTGCCTGCTTCGCGAAATTATCGCCTGTGCTTGACCTACTAAAACTTCGCAAATGTGCTCTACCGAGATCGGGTTCGCGAAGCGGTCTGGCGCACGTTCACGACAGTGTTGGCGGCTCTCATTGTGACTTTGATGAGCTTGCCAGATACGTTCAACTCTTCCTGCGTTTTCCCGGAACTGCGTTGGTGCAGGCCGGCCGCCTTTTTCTGATCAACAAATATATCGATTTCCGCCGGTTAGAGGGAACAAGCCCGTTGGCCGTACCGGCGGGGCGCGCGGGATCCAGACGAGCTTTTGTCTTCGATCACCAAATCCGAGCGTATGAAATGTTAGCGGGCAAACATCCAGGGAGTAGCTCATGCGAATAGCTGTCGTGCAGAACTATGATGATACGGGCGTGATCAACCGGTTCGGTCAGCCTTGTCCGGAGGAATACGACCGCGGGACGGTCGAAAGCGTGATGGCGGCACTGCAAGAGGGCGGCCACGAGACGCTTCTGTGCGAAGGTGATAAAGGACTGCTCGCTGCGCTTGAGCGGTTCATGCCACCCGAGCCGCAAGCCCGCCCTTCGGGGTTCGTCTTCAACATGGCATACGGAATTCAGGGCGAGTACCGTTACACCCACGTTCCGGCCGTGCTCGAGATGGCCGGCGTTCCATATACCGGATCGAGCCCGCTCGGACATGGGCTGGCGCAGGACAAGGTCGTCGCCAAGAGGCTCCTGCGCGACGCCGGCGTGCCAACGCCGAACTTTCGCGTGATGCGTCGCGGCACCGAGAGTACCGGCGACCTGCAATTCCCCGTGGTAGTGAAGCCACGCCAAGAAACTATGAGCCTCGGATTGCAGCTCCTACATGAGCCGGCTGAGTTGAGGCGGGCCGTAGAAAGGACCGTCACGCAGTATGGGCAGGATGCGCTCGTGGAAGAATACATCGAGGGGCGGGAAATCTATGTCGCGCTGCTCGGAAACGGAGAGCTCGACGTGTTGCCTTTGGTGGAGCAGGATTTCGGCGACCGCGAAACGCGTCTTTTCACTTTGGAAGATAAGATGCACACTGCGGTCACAGAGCTGCAGACCATTTGCCCGGCACAAATCGGGAGCAAACTTGCGACGATGCTGCGGGATATTTCGGTTGCGACCTTCCGTGCCTGCCAGTGCCGGGACTATGCCCGCGTCGACCTGCGGATCGACAGCTCCGGCCAGCCCTTCGTCCTGGAGATCAACTCCATGCCGGTGCTCGGTACGACCACAACCTATGCCCTGGCCGCGACGACCGCCGGGCACAGCTTCTCGAGCTTGGTCAATCGCATCCTGGATGTAGCCCACAGGCGGTATTTCGGAATCGGCATCCCCTAGGCCGAACACGCGTCAAATCGCGACAGGATTTTTCCGCCCCGGCGAGCCATGCTGCGCCGACCATCGCCGCGCGAGAGGAGCGATCTCCGAACAGGGGAAACCCTTCCTTGCGGAAAGCGTGCACAGAATCGAAGCTGCTGCTGCTATCGTCGATGAGCGCGGCGCCCGGCGTCGATGTTTTGCGTTGGGACGCGCATTTCCCAGGACGCTTGCACGTATTGCTTTTGGAACAAAATGGTCACCTGACTTCATCTATACCTTTGTTGCGACTTGGCTCATCGAAAAGGGAATAGCCGATCAATATGCCTATCTTCATAGAGAACCACGGGGCTCGGTGTTGAGTTTGCCTGACCGAGCAGCGAGGATGATGATTGGCTTATTTGGCTAACTCGACGCGACTTGTTTGGGCTCATTAGAGGCAGAGGTGAGTAAGACGATGGGCGTGCCATACCACGGAATGAATCCTCGGAGCCGTCTGACCGGAGTGTCTTCAGTGCTCGCCAATTCCGAGTAAGTATAGAAACAGCGCCGTTGCACCTGATGTGCCGTGCGCGCGAACTCCCGCTTTAGCGGAAACGCGAGAACCTTTCTCAACAGCGTGGATGGCGGGGCGAGAAGGCACCACAGATCACACACCGAATGAGGGCAAGGTGGAGCGGTCCCTCAGCTCCATCCCCCAGGATTTCTTACTAGCCCGCACCTTCCGCAACCTCGATGATCTCAACGAGCAGCTGCGCGACTGGATCCGGTGGCCAATGTCCGGCTGCACGGCACGACCCATGAGATTGTCGCGGACGCCTTGGCGGCCAAGGGGGAAGGGCTCCTGGCACCGCCGTCCCCTTCGATGCGCTCTCGAACCTTGAGCGCCGTGTCAGCCGTGACGGGCGCGTCTCGATCCGCAGCAATTACTACAGCGTTGCCCGACCGCACGCGGCGCTTCGTCGAGGTGCATTAGCTGGGCGGACCAGTTGCTCATTCTCGAAGAAAGGCGGCTCGTCGCCATCTATCGGTGCTGGAGGGACGCGGCAGTACCGGATCGATGCAGCGCATCGCCGGGGCGCGGGGACGCCGTCATGTCTTGCCACAGGATGTTTGCCCTTGATGGACAGCACCGGGGACGGGATGAGCCCTTGAGACGACGGTCGATCATGCTCTTATCCGCGGGTTGGCTATCGCACTTCAGTAGTCCGTTTTGGGCTGTCCAATCTCCGTTGTGCCTTTGACGCGTTCGCCCGGGCGATTCGGGATTTAGCGACGGCGCAACGACATCGCAGTGGTGGCCGAGCTCAACGACCTGGCGGCAAAGCAGGCGGAGATGCTTGCGCTCCAGCTTGCGCACGAAGCGTTCCGCCGCCCCCTGTGTCGTTCGCCGAAATAGCGGTCCTCCCATTCCCGGCCATCCTCCTCAATCACAGTCGTGTGCTTGGCTTTCGAACCGTCGCCACCGACAGAAAAACTTATCTTCTGCAATGGCCCGTCCTTCCTTTGCTGGGGGTCAGATCGGCACGCCCGAGCAACCCCGGTGTCCTTACAGCTGCAAAGCTAAGACGGGCCGCCGCTGTGGCGGAAAAACCCGGTCGCGATTCGACGCGTGTTCGCATAGGGGATGCCGATTCCGAAATACCGCCTGTGGGCTACATCCAGGATGCGATTGACCAAGCTCGAGTAGCTGTGCCCGGCGGTCGTCGCGGCCAGGGCATAAATGCTGGTCGTACTGAGCCCCGGCATGGAGTTGATCTCCAGGACGAAGGGCTGGCCGGAGCTGTCGATCCGCAGGTCGACGCGGGCATAGTCCCGGCACTGGCAGGCACGGAAGGTCGCAACCGAAATATCCCGCAGCATCGTCGCAAGTTTGCTCCCGATTTGTGCCGGGCAAATGGTCTGCAGCTCTGTGACCGCAGTGTGCATCTTATCTTCCAAAGTGAAAAGACGCGTTTCGCGGTCGCCGAAGTCCTGCTCCACCAAAGGCAACACGTCGAGCTCTCCGTTTCCGAGCAGCGCGACATAGATTTCCCGCCCCTCGATGTATTCTTCCACGAGCGCATCCTGCCCATACTGCGTGACGGTCCCTTCTACGGCGTGCCTTAACTGAGCCGGCTCATGTACGAGCTGCAATCCGAGGCTGCACTCTTCGAGACGCGACTTCACTACCACGGGGAATCGCAGGTCGCCGGTACTCTCGGTGCCGCGACGCATCACGCGAAAGTTCGGCGTTGGCACGCCGGCGTCGCGCAGGAGCCTCTTGGCGACGACCTTGTCCTGCGCCAGCCCATGTCCGAGCGGGCTCGATCCGGTGTATGGAACGCCGGCCATCTCGAGCATGGCCGGAACGTGGGTGTAACGGTACTCGCCCTGAATTCCCTCCGCCGCGTTGAAGACGAACCCCGAAGGGCGGGCTTGCGGCTCGGGTGGCATGAACCGCTCAAGCGCAGCGAGCAGTCCTTTATCGCCTTCGCACAGAAGCGTCTCGTGGCCGCCCTCTTGCAGTGCCGCCATCACGCTTTCGACCGTCCCGCCCGGGCGGTATTCGTCTGGACAAGGCTGACCGAACCGGTTGATCACGCCCGTATCATCATAGTTCCGTACGATAGCTATTCGCATGAGCTACTCCCTGGATGTTTGCCCGCTAACATTTCATACGCTCGGATTTGGTGATCGAAGACAAAAGCTCGTCTGGATCCCGCGCGCCCCGCCGGTACGGCCAACGGGCTGGACGCGGCAAAGCTTCCAACGGCAGGACCGCTCTCAACAGTGCAGCATCCATCGCATCGATTTGGATCGTTCGAGCAAGTTTTTCATGGAGACCTCCTCGACCCGAGACTGCGAGACCGTATCCTTCACCCTGTCCTATGCAATCGGCGTGCCACCGGAGAGGTTGTGCGAGCAACAGAGGCAAAACCATGTGTTACGCGCCGCAACGGCGAATACTTGCGCCTCAGTGTGTCAGGTTCCGAACATAGACGCTCTTCAATCGGACACAGCTAGACGCTATGACCGTGGTGTGAGCGGTGACCGTCCTTAGTCTTTGCAGCGGATGATCACCGGCACGGGCGGCTTGGAAGCAGATGAGCCCAGTCAACTTCGGCCGTGATCGTGAGGCCCGGGACGATCTTGTAGGCGACGTTCGCCGCAAGGCCAAATTCCTTGGCGTCATCATACGACACCTGGAGGTTGAACGCAGTCTTCTCGTTGAAGGTGTACGTGCCACCACCCCAGACTGCCCAGTTGCCGCCCCACTGCTTGTAGAAGCCGCTGTCGCCGGCAGGGATCGCGTAGGTCGGGTCGTTGAGATTCTCGTCGGTGCCATAGCCGGCCATGATGAACAGCGACAGCGCGTCGGTCGCATTCACGTCCAAGCGAACCTTGCCTGCCACCTCTTCGTAATTGCTGTCATAAGCAACGTCCCCAGTGATCGCACCCCAGCCCTGCGTGTACTTCACGCCACCGACGACATGCGGAACGTAGCTGTCGATCGTGCCGACCGCGCGAGAGCCTTCTTCGAGCGAGACCAAGGCCGAGAAGCCGTTGCCGGCGTCGAAGTAGTACTGCCGTCAAGCCGAGGTGAAGGGCAGGTCAGCCCAGCCAAGGGGAACACATGCTTGCGCGCGCCTTTCCATCAACGATACGCTGGTTCCTTATCGCGATTTCGCCACCATGGGCTATGTGTGTGGACACAAGAGACGCTAGCCCTATGGCCCGTATCGAGCGAAAGACGAAGCATTATCCGACCGATTTCAGCGTTGAGGAATGGGACCGGACCGCACCGCTACTGCCGAAGCCGGCCAGGCGGCGCCGCAGGCCGAGCGTTGACCTGCGCGGCGTTAGAAATTCCCACCTTTTCTAGCAGATAGATCGCCCGCTCCTTGGCCTCCAAGCGAGAAGCCTGCGATATGGGCGCGAGAGACGTCTGACAATTGGCGTCCGACCGTGTGCAGCGGGTTTAGCGCCGTCACGGGCTCTTGAAAGATCCTTGATAAACGCTTTGCCCTGCAGAGCTCGGAGTAGGGATTCCGACATCCCTTGCATGTCGACGCCTCGGCGGTGATGTCCCGCGCCGTCCGCCTCGCCACCTTGGGCAGAAGCCCCAGAAGAGGCGTCAGGCGAATATGCCGCCCACTCGGCTGCCATGTCTCCGCGGTACAGGAAAAGCCGGGAAGCGCGATCTTGCTCGAGGACTCCGGGACCGAAATCCGCCGCCAGCAGCCGAGTCCTCGCTTGCGCCAAAGGTCGATCTGCCACAGGTGATCACGCGCGGCGTTGTAGCCCTGTGCGAGGAAGAGATCCTCCAAGCCATTCGCGCGTATGTTGGCCAGCCCCCCATCGATCGATAGAAATCTCGACCGGTTCATTGAGGCCGCCGACTTCGATGCTTCTCTTTGATGGATTGGCAAGTCCATGTGTCGATAGCTGGGGAACCTGTCTGCTTTGACCGTTGCCCGCGTGGTTAATGCCAGGCGCCGCAGCGGGTCAGACCAGAGAGACAATTACCCGGCGCGCCCGCTGCCGCGAGGTAGGCGATGGCTCCTCCCGCACTGCCATGGAATGGCAGCAAGGCAGGAGCGGATCGGGACCCGAGCCAATATGAAGCATGGGGAATGCTTTTTGCGCCAAAATGCATTGGCTTTTGAAACGTGGACCGCACGCAGATGTGGTTTGCAATGTCGTCTGCCTGTTGATGTGCGCCTGCCTGAGTTGGATCCGGAAGGCCAGCGCATCTTCGATTCACGGCGTTGCAGGCGCTTTCAAAACCGGGCTCGCAAATCTCGCGCGCCAGCCGAACGGCGGTGAGATCGGGATAGGCGGCGACGCGTTCATGGATGTCTCCATCGGCGCGGATGCGTTAGCCCTGTGCGGTTAAAAACGTCGATGTTCGGGAGCCGACACACCAAGGCGCAAATATTCCGCCGGCGCGGCGCGAAACACACGGTTTTGCCTCTTGCTCGCACAATCTCTTGGGTGGCACGCCGATTGCACACAGGGAAGGACCCGTTACGACATAGCGGTCTCGCAATCTCCGGCCCAGGAGATCTACATGAAACTTGCTCGAACGATCTAAATCAATGCGACAGACGCTGCACTGAATGCGGTCCGCTAATTGAAGCTTTGCCTGGTCCGTCGCGGTGCCGCTGTCATTCCCCCAGCAGGCGCGCGAGGAATGAGAGTGATTCCGAGAGCCGAAGAGTTATGAACGGGCCCACTGCCCTCAGATCATTGTCGCGCCGCCGGACAACGAGTTGTGAATGGCCAAGCAATGACCTCGAATTCTCCGGCTCGCGGTTGGCCCGCACGAGAAGCGGCACGAGCACGCTGCTCGCGGACGGACGGCAGGATCTCGGGGACATCCTGGGGCGTCTGGGATTGCGCCTTATCACCGGCATCCGCTCCGACCTGCCAGGTCAGATCACGGCGCAGGTGACCGAGAACTACGACGGCCCGACTGGCCGCGTCCTGCTCGTGCCGCCCCCGCCTCGCACCACAGCGGGCTCGCTCGCTCGCCAATGTCGACGGCTAGGGCGGGCATCGGGTAGCACTTGCCTCCTCCGGCCGCCTTTCCTGGCCGAGGAAGCCATGTCCGATTTGCGCCGCGGCCTCACGCCGCTTGCGACGGAACCGGGCGCGGTCGACTTCCGTGGCGGCGCTTTCAACACCGATTACCTGCGCCTCGGCTATGAGCGCCCGGAACACGGTGCAGTCGTGTTCTCTGGCGGTTCTTGGTACGGGCTGGAATGTACCACTGCCGTAGCCACCGGGCTGAAGGACGATAGCGGATTGTGGGGCGATATCGCGCTCTCCGTTGGGGCCATTGTCTACGATTTGGGCGACAAGAGGCTGAACGAAGTCTATCCCTTTAAAAAGTTGGCGAAGGCGGCGTTTAGAGCAGCTCCTTCCGGAAAATTTCCACTTGGAGCGCATGGCGCCGGCCGGAACACGCGATCAGGCGGCTTCTTCAGATGCGCTGCCTATTCCGGGCAAGGCGGGGCCTTCAGGCAAATAGGCGAAGTCAAAGTGGCGGCCTTCGCTGTTGTGAACTGCGGAGGAGTCGTTACGAACCAGGACGGTGAAGTTGTAGCATCCTATCGCGATCCGAAATGGCCTGAATCCTTGCCTGCCATAGCAGGGCAGTTCGTGGTTCCAGGCCGCCATCCATTGACTTTGAAGTTTGACGGTGCGGATCGCCTCATCGTCAATCCTGGCCACTGGCGTAGGTCGGCACGCGGACCCTGACGGCCAGACCAGGAGGTGGAGGAATTGTTCTACGGTCTGAGCGGCAGGGGGAGGATGTCATCGTCCTCGGCACCGCCAATTGTACGCGTCCTGAGAATGAGTTTAGCCGGAGGCAAGCCACAGTGGATCCATTTATCGAAATTCGGGAACAGCCGAACGGGTCGGAGCGCAAGGTCCTCTTGGACGCTCTGGATGTCTATAATATTGGAATGGCCGGTCCTTATAATCGCGAGCCTGTTGCAGTTCTCATCAGGGAGTCCAGAAACGATCACACGGAAGGCGGCCTTTGGGCAACCCGCTACTATGACTGGCTGTTCATCGAATTGATATTTGTGCCGGAGCGCTACCGCAATCAGAAAATCGGCGCTCGGCTTGTAAGATCTGCAGAACAGTGGGCCGTTGACCGAGGATGCGTTGGAGTGTGGCTAAACACGTATGAGTTTCAGGCGCCCGCCTTCTATCAGTCTCTCGGATACGAGATATTTGGTCACCTACCGAACTATCCACGCGGATTCGGACGATATTTCCTTCGGAAGGTATTTACCGCGAGCACTTAGGTATTTGATCCCAGGTTTTGATGGGGCATCCTTATCCTTCGAATCAAAGGATGCACTATGGGCCAGGTTCTTCATAGGAGCGCCACGACGACAGAGGCGATCCGTCGAGCGATACAGCGTAGTCAAGAGAGCCTGAGGGCGGTGGCCAAACGCTATGGGATCAACCAGAAAACCGTCGCCAAATGGCGGGAGCGGGCCTCGGTGGCCGATCTGCCGACCGGTCCAAGAGAGCCGAGATCGACGGTGCTCTCGCCCGAGGAGGAAGCCGTCGCCTTCCGACGCTATACTCTGTTGCCGCTCGATGACTGCCTCTATGCCTTACAACCCGCGATCCCACACCTGACGCGCTCGTCACTGCATCGTTGTCTGCAGCGCAATGGCATCAGCCGCCTGCCGGATGTCGAAGGCGACAGGCCGGCGAAGAAGAAGTTCAAGAGCTATCCGATCGGCTACTTCCACATCGACGTCGCCGAGGTGCGCACCGAGCAGGGCAAGCTGCACATGTTCGTCGCCATCGATCGCACCTCAAAGTTCGCCGTCGTCGAACTGCACGAGAAGGCCACCACTGCCGTCTCCAGAGACTTCCTGCTGCGCCTGATCGCGGCCGTCCCCTACAGGATCCATACTGTGCTCACCGACAACGGCATCCAGTTCACGACCCCCGGCGCCGGCGGTTCGGCCGTGCCATTGATCAAGGAGGCCATCGCAAACGGCGAACGCTTCTGGGCCCATGCCTTCGAACACGCTTGCGCCACGAACGACATCGAGCACCGGACGACCAAGGCAAGGCACCCGTGGACCAACGGCCAGGTCGAGAGGATGAACCGGACCATCAAGGATGCGACCGTCAGGCGCTTCTACTATGAGAGCCATGATCAGCTGCGCCAGCACCTTGCTGACTTCATCTCTGCCTACAACTTCGGCCGCAGGCTCAAGACCCTCAAAGGCCTCACGCCCTTTGAGTTCATCTGCAAGGCTTGGGCTGCACAGCCCGAACGCTTCAAGCTTAATCCGCTCCAGCAAATGCCGGGACTAAACATCTAGCATTGTCAGCGTTTGGGGTGCACAGTGATAAGGCGGCGCGTTTCGGTGGGTGCAAGCCCCACCCGGCAAGCGCTGCAGCCGGGAAGCAACCAAGCAGTCATGGAGGTAACGAAATGGAGAAGTCCTCTATTAGCTTCTGCTCTTAGACGGACGCACAACCCGCGTTCCTGAAGTTGGCGTATTCCTGCGGTGTGAAGAGCTCGAAGAGCTGGCCGACGGTGGCGGCGACGGCTTCGACGGTTCGGGCGTCAGCTTTGCCCAGTAGCGGCTTGAGCTTGGAGAAGACCTGCTCGATCAAATTGAGATCAGGCGAGTATTTGGGCAGGAAGATCGCCTTGGCGCCGGGATTGCGAATGGCGCGACGGACCGCCGTTGCCCTGTGCGAGCCAGGGGTTGGCCATGACGACGATATCACTTAGCTGGAGAGCGTTGGGAGGAGTACCTGCCCGACATAGGCCAGGAATCGCTCGCCGTTGGTCTTCGAAGGCCCGCGCGGCACCTTGTCGACCAGCCGTTGGCCACGTGGTGCCCAGCCATGGGTGCGCGTCATGTTGGTCTTGGCCCAGGTCTCGCCGATGAGGACAACCGAGATGGGTCGCACCACCCTTTTCCTCCATTCCGCAAAGGCCTGATCAGCCTTTCGGATCCAGGTGGGCGAACCGAAAATATGCATGGCCTCAACAGCCGATCGGCAGAATGGTTTCGTCTTCCTCTGCGCCCGCCGCAAGCGGGATATTGGTGCTGCCGCCAGGAGCGGCGACCGCATGTGAGGTGGATGAGGCCCGGCGACCGGGCCGCGTCACGTGATCGGGCTCAGACCTTGGACCGAAACTGCGAAGGAGGAAAATCACACTTGACCATGTAATCCCCATGTGAGGCATATTTGGGCCGGCGCACGACGATCACACACAGCTGCGCCGGAACGATATCGAGCCGCTCGCTCACATCCTCACCGATCCGATGCAGGCCATTGCGGCAGCACGGGCAGGTATGGTCCTCGATGTCGACGACCATCTCCGTGCGCGGCAGATGGGGTGGCAACGCACCGCGGTTCGCCCGGCGCTTGGCGACACGCGCCTGACGTTCGCCAAGAGCGGTCTGTGCCTGCTCTTCGTCACCTGCGGCCTCGATCTGTTCGGCCTCTTCGAGCCCCAGCAGCAACTGATCCTCGGGGAGCGTCTCAGCTCTTCGGCCGAAGCGATGACGCTGCAATTCCTTGATGATCTGGATCAGGCGGGCATTCTCGACGTCGCGCGCCAGGACCATCGCCTTCAGCGCGTCCGGATCGTCGGGAAGCTGGTCAGCCGTCATCGTCATGACCGGATCAGACCATATTCGCCGACAGCCCGCGACAGCGGAATCCAGCCTGATTCACTTCGTCGCGGTCAGCCCGCCTGAACTGGAACGCGGGTCTGGCGCGCTTCGTGGACCCGCCGCCAGTCGAGCCCTTCCAATAGCGCCGATAGTTGCGCGGCCGTCAGCCGCATCACGCCGTCCTGCACTTTCGGCCAGCGGAACTCCCCATCCTCCAGACGCTTGGCATAGAGGCAGACGCCGGTGCCGTCCCAGAAGATCAGCTTGATCCGGTCCGTCCGCTTCGCCCGGAAGACGTAGACCGTGCCGCTGAACGGATCAGCGCCCATCGTCTCGCGCACCAGCGCCGCCAGCCCCTCCGCGCCCTTGCGGAAGTCCACTGGCTTCGTCGCCGCCATGACCCTGACCGCACCCGTCGGCCCGATCACGTCGTTGCCTTAAGCGCGCCGATTATAGCAGCCACCGTCTTGGTATCGGCGCCGCGGCCAACGCGCATCGCGACACCGCCGATCTCAAGCTCGATCACGCCGGCGTCGCGGACCGCCTTCTGCTTCCGTGGTCGTCCTGGGCGCTGCGCCACCGGTTCCGGCAAAGACGCTGCAACCACCGCAGGAACGAACAGGGATTCTGATGCCGGCGCCTCCGCCGAGGGTTGACGCGCAGCCCGGCGCCAAGCAAACAATTGCTGCGGGGAAAGCGCATATCGGCGAGCTACAGCACAAACCGTCTCGCCAGCCTCGTAGCTCTCCGCAACGATCCGCGCCTTCTCCTCTGGAGGCCATTCGCGTCGCCGGCCGGAGCCGTGAACACCTCGAACCGGCGCACCGGCTCCAAGTCGTTCGACTTAAGCGTAAGCTCTGAAATCGTTTATGTCGAAGCCCTCAAAGGCTCCGAACATCGTCCTTCACGCCGATCCCCGAAAGGTGCCGTCGGAACATCGCTCTAATGTCCGCTGTCAAGGATCCAGACGCAGAGCGGCGTCCGATCCGAGGAACGGCTGTTCGTACTGGTGATCGCGCATGGGTGGAGGCGGAACTGAAGGACGTCGGTGATCAAGCTCTGATGCGCGGGTTGGCTCCGCATTCCCGATTGTGCGTCTGGGGCTGTTCCTATCTTACTGCGGGCGTCGGTCGATTTACCGGCCACAAAGCGTCTGACGGGCATTCCCCTCCGTGGTCCTGCCTCCGCCCATGAGCGAAGATGCATGTCGCCGCGGCGACTAGATCAGGTTGTGTGCGCCTCCCTGGCAACGGCCCACATGAAGCCGACCAATTCGCGGGCGATCGCCGTGCAGACCACCGTCGTCCTCTTGCCGCGCCCGCTCAGCATTCGATAGCGGGCCGTCAGCCGAGTCTGAGCTTTCCATGCGATCTCTCGCACCCTCGGTGGCGCCTGCTCCAGTCGGTAGAGCTTCTTTGCACCGAACTTGGGTGGATGCCGATAGGTCCATGCACTCTCTACCAGCATATGGCGCACCCGTCCGTTCCCTGCCTTGGTGATGCCGCCGCGTCTGACTGTCTCGCCCGTCGATCGCTCGCCGGGAACGAGGCCGAGATATCCCATGAGTTGGCGCGGGCTCTCGAAGCGGCGCATGTCGCCAATCTCGGTGGCGAACGTCACAGCAACGATCAGGTCCGCACCACGCAGTGTCTGCAGCGCCCGTATGATCGGGGCGAGTGACCAGGCTGGAACGAACTCTTCGATCACAAGCTCAAGCCGCTCAACCCGCTCTTTTGAGATGCGGACAGATTCGACCATTTCCTGGAGCGCGATCTGATGCGCGGGGTGATCGAACTGCTGCTCCTGCAACCAGCGGAGATAGCGCATCGTCCAGCCCTTCTTGCGGGGATAGACACGACCGTGCTTAAGCATGAAGGCGCTGACCTGCTGATGCACGCGGAATGTCTCGACTGCGGCCGCCCGTGCGCGAACGAGATCCCGCATGGCCTCATGACCTTCATCGGGAACCCATACCGCCGTCAGTTCGCCAGCGCGCAGCAGCCGGGACAGGGAGAGAGCATCCCGGCGGTTTGTCTTCACCCGATCGCCAGGCTTCCTTGGAATCAGTGACGGCGCGACCACGGTGCATTCGTGGCCAAACGAACGGATCAGCCGATAGAGACCATAGCCGGTTGGTCCTGCCTCGTAGCAGAAATGGACCCGATCAAACTTGGCCGCGATCCGCTGGATAACGCGGCGCATGCTCGTATCCGACGTGTCGACCTCGCCGAAGAAGCGAACGTCTCCCTCCCGGCCGGCATCCGCAATCGCGATGGCGTTCCTCAGCTTGGCGACATCGATTCCGACAAATGCTTCCCTATAATCTGCCACGGCTCGTCCTCCTGTGATGAGGATCGGCTCGGCCCGCCCGAGCAACCCTCGGACGCGCAGTGTAGGGCGAGCCACCTCACCGACAGAGGCGGACATACGGTCTTACGGTGCAGCGACAAATTGTCCGGCATCGAAATGATCCAAGTGATGCCCAAACAACAGGCGAGGTCTGACCAAAATCCAAAAGATCAATGGAAATGCGTTCAGCACGAAATGGGTTGCGGACTGCACCAATCGCGCCTTCCGTCGAGGGCGGGCCATTTGCCGCCCGGTATCAGAAACCGTTCGGGATACATATGCTGGTAAGTAAGGGCGGCGCTGAGAACGCTTCCGTCAGCCCCTCGTGGCCCGACGATTTGCATACCGATCGGCAGTCCGTCTGGCGTGAAGCCGCAGGGCACCGAGCAGGCCGGCTGCTGACTTAAATTGATCGGGAAACTGAATGACGACCACTCAAAGGAACTCTCGAAGCCGCTTCCCTCGGGGACTTCAGAGCCGGCGCAAAATGCCGGAATAGGAACGGTGGGCGAAACGAGGTAGGCGAATTCGTCAAGAAGCGCGTCCATGCGGGCGCCGAACTGGGCACGCCGGATTTCGGCCTGCATGCGATCGACCGCTGAATATCGCTGGCCGATGCGTGCGACCCGGAGAAAACCCGGATCGATTAGATCGTGCTGCCCAGGATCTATCCACGACAGTCGATTGGCAGCCCCAACATACCATAGGCACAGGAATATTTCCAAAGCTTCCTGATCCGGAAGCTGTATCTCTGTCACTGATGCGCCGGCCAGTTCCAGATCCTTTAGTACACGCTCGATCGCCTCGGCGACCGTTTTATCCACTCCTCCGATGCAAGGCGTTTTCCAGTAGCCCACCCGCTTGCCGGACCAATTGACCTGACTCAGCGACAATTCGGGGAACTCTTGGACGGGCTGAGTCCAATCGCGAAGGTCTCGGCCTGCCATGGCGTTCAGCATGGCTGCCGCGTCCTCGACCGTCCGCGCCATAGGCCCTATATGGGCCACCGTCCCAAATGAGCTCGCCGGATAGGCCGCGACCCGGCCATAGCTTGGCTTGAGGCCGACGATGCCCGTGAAGGAAGATGGGATCCGGACCGACCCGCCGCCGTCGGTACCAAGATGAAGAACGCCCGCCCCTGTCGCGGCCGCAATGGCAGCTCCACCGGAAGATCCGCCGGGAGTCTTCGCATGATCCCACGGGTTCCGCGCGACGCCGTCTTTTGGATTGTCCGTGACGGCCTTCCAGCCGAATTCAGGAGTGATGGTCAGCCCAAGAATCACGGCCCCTGCGTTCCTCAAGCGCTGGACAGAGGGAGAATCGGGCTTCGATGAGCTATCGGGTGTTGCACGGCTCCCGTAGCGGACATCGAGGCCGTGGCACCAGACGATATCCTTGATGGTCGTTGGAATACCGTCGATCGGCGAAAGAGGCGCACCCCTTCTCCACCTTTCCTGGGAGACGCGCGCCGAAGCTATCGCCCCGTCGTGATCAATCACGGTGAAGGCATTGAGGACAGCATCAACCTCTTCGGCGCGCTGCAGCGCGGCCCTTGCAGCATCGACCGGCGTCAGATCACGGGATTTGTAAGCGGACGTGAGCTCCTTGACTGAGTGCTGCCAAATTGCGTCCGTTTTGTAGTTTCCCATCGCCAACTCGCTCCTCCCTGATCGTTCAGCGCCGGATTTAGAAAATAACGTTTGTTGTAATAAAATTTATAATTTGAAGCAGGAAGCAACATAAAATGTATACGCCGCTCAGTTTGCGCCAAGTCGAATACTTCGTGAAGGTCGCCAAACATGGGAGCATTTCGGCCGACTGCGCGGAGTTGCGAAATCTCGCCGTCCTCAGTGCTTGCAGCGTGTCTGGGCAGCAATTGCATGGCAGGCGCATCTCTTCCCCGGAGCAGCAAGTCGTTTCCTTGTGGCCGCCCCTAAAGACCA
>NZ_JAMYUY010000038.1:0-20641 GCF_040323385.1 Mesorhizobium sp. M0045 | reverse complement strand
TGCCATCGAAGGTGACGAAAGAGCCGATGCCGACTTTGGTGGTGATCAGCCCGCGGCTAGACAGTTCCTCGAGACCCTTGCGCACCGTGTTGCGGCTAACAGAGAAACGCTGGACGAGCTCGTTCTCGCTTTGCAGCCGGTCGCCGAAGCCGAGAACACCGGAGCGGATTTCATATTCGAGGACGGTGGCGATCTGTTCTGGCTTGCCCGTGCCGGGAGACAGTTGAACCGAACGCCGCTTCATATAAGTACCTGTTCAATGAGCCTGTATAATCCTGTTCACATCACCGCAAGCTTGTCAACGAGGTGACGAATCGCGGTCACTATGCAAGCCGTTTCTAAGCTGGTCGCCCCAGTCGCGTCCCCTGCATTCCCCGATGTATGCAGTAGGGACGAGGGCCTCCTTGAGGCAGATTTGTGGCTGCTTTGATCAGTTGTGACGGCGCCCCGCCCGCGGCAGAATATTTAGCCTATTCGACTGCCGCCCGCGCCGGGTGGATCTATCTTGACCAGACGTGCTCTGGCCTCGGCCACTCGCCGTTGTGCAGACCTAATCCTCCCGCACAGCGCGATATTAATGCCGACGCCGCAGCTTTTGTTCAGCATTTCTTTTGCACGCTGGAGAGACAGCTCCGCTCGTTTAACGCCCTGCCTGGCCTTGGCCAGCTCGATGTTCAATAGATCGACCATCATTCCGGATCCGAGAAGTCCCTTCGGTTGTTAACCGGCCCTGGTCGCATTGGTTCCAGTCGGATCGGCAAAGGCTTGGACGCGAGGACACGTAAGCCATGGGTTACCGGCCAAGGCAGAAAATCTTGCCGTCGATGCATGCGGCGGCGTCTGGCTGGGCCAGCCGCAGCTCATTAACGGCGGCTCATCGCAAATGGCCAAGGTGATGGCCGAGTATGAGTTTGGAGCAGATCGGCGTTAAGCTGCCTGTCGTGCGGCGCCGCCCGTGTCTACGACTGCACAGGTTGCCGATGCTAAGTCGCCTTGGCAAAAAAATCTGCGACCGGGATCCGGCAGGGTATGGACCGGTATATTACTCGATCCTAATTAAACTCCATGAGCCGTTTGCTGCTTAGCTTCGTCTCGTTGTTATTTTCCACCATGCTTCTTTATGCGCAAGAGTGGCAGCCCTTCGGCGTGAAGCAGTTTGGCTTTGTATTCGATGTGCCCCCTGGCTTTGTTCTGACTCAGCGTTCCGACCAGGGGGCAGCTTTTCAGGGCAAAAACGGGGCCTTTCTTGCTGTTTGGGGCGCAAGACTCGGAAAGGCCAGTTTCCGCGCCGAGATAGAGCATCGAATTGTCGAGGACGAAAAGGCGGGCTGGAAAGTGACCTATCGGCGCGTTAAGCCGACTTGGGCCAGTTATTCCGGCCTCAGGGACGGGCAAATCCGCTATGTACGCGTCATTGCGATCTGCAATGACCGTGCGGCGCTCTTTACGATGAACTACAGCAGATCCGAAAAAATCCCGTACGATCCGATCGTGGTGCGAATGGTGCGATCCCTACGGGCGGAAGGTTGCTAAAGTCAGATCAACAAGCGCGCAGCGACGACTGAGATTTGACGGCCGGTCTCATCCGCTCATAAGTGACAATCACCTGGTTCGGCAGTCAGTTTTCGCTTCGCCGAGATGCATCCGTGCTCTTTCCTGGCGGATCTCCCCTGCCGTCCAACCGGCTCCGGCCGGCCGACCGCCGGAGGGCCTTGATGGCTTCCGCAACCCCCGTGCGATCGTTGTCATTGGCCCGGATCAGGTCGGGAACCTGGTCCACGGCAATACCATTCTGCTGCGCGAAATGCTCCACGTCGAAGTCTTGGCTGGATCCCAGGCGGGCTCGGTCGCGTGTGCTCTTGTCGTCGCCCATGTGGTCCTCCTGGTGGAGCTTCGGATCAATGGCAACGCGGGCAAGCAGCTTTCGTTGCGCTTTTTACAGCCCGCGGCTTCTGGATTGTTTGCTGGTCCGCCGCTATCTTGGGCCTGCGTTCGCCCCATTCTGCCTCCCATCGGTTACTAGGAGCCAGGAGAATTGTGCGATTTAGCTCATCTGAGACGCTTGCGGATCTGAGCTCCTGAGAGAGCAGTTTAGTGGCTTAGTGGCGTCACTAGTTCGCCGTGACGGGCGGTCGCTGCCAGGCTGGTTCGCCGGCCTCCGAAGTGAACTCGCTGATCGTGGCGGCCCGGGGCGGTTGTTGCGGTCATGAAAGGATTGCCAACTTAGAGAAAATGCCGACGCCAGCCTGAATCCGCAATTTGTTTCGGAACCGATTCGAACCAGCGATATTGATTCAAATCGCAGCGTTTGGAGTGCGCGTGGATGCTAACCGAGCTTGGCCTTGGCCGGCTATCGTTCATTGAGTTCCAAATGCCAACGTTGGTCGACAAGCCGCCCAAGGGCCGCGGGTGGACCCACGAAATCAAATACGATGGATACCGTACGCAGCTGATCATCCAAGAGGGTAGGGTGCAGGCCTTCACGCGAAACGGCTACGACTGGACCGACCGATATGGACCGATCGTCCGGGCTGCGGCCCAGTTAAAGACCACGGAGCGGGCCATCGTTGATGGCGAAGCGACAGTGTTTGGCACCACAGGACGTCCTGATTTCCAGGCGCTACGTCGCGAACTTGGCAAGGCTGAATCGACGAACCTTATCTTCCACGCATTCGATCTCCTCCACCTCGACGGCAATGACCTGCGGGACGTTCCGTTGCTTGAGCGCAAAAGGACCCTGCAACGTCTCCTGAAAGGCGCACCGCCGGCCCTGATCTACGTTGATCATCTGGAAGGCGACGGCCCGACTGTGTTTGAGCACGCTTGCGAAATGGGCCTTGAGGGGATTGTTTCGAAGCGTGCAGATTCGCCTTATCGCTCCGGTCGGCAAGACAGTTGGCTCAAGCTCAAATGCATCAAGAGCGACAATTTTCCGATCGTCGCCTTCGTCGAGAAGCTGGGTGCCAGGCCGCGCAGGATCGCCTCGCTTTACCTCGGCCGCAGAGATGGAAATCGCGTCCACTACGCCGGCAAGGCGCAGAGCGGCTATAGCCTTACCGATGCACGCGAAGTGCGCGAGCGCTTGGACCCGCTAATCGTCGACAAATCTCCGCTCGCCGAGCCGATAGACAAGCCCAAGGCGACGTGGGTGCAGCCGGCCGTTGAGGCCGAAATCCAGTATAGCGGCACCACCGATGACGGGCTGCTGCGCGAAGCGGTGTTCAAGGGCCTGCGCGACGATCTGAGCCCGCCGGCCGGCGCGTCATTGGTCTGCAAGAAGCCGCCGTCCAATGAAAGTTCCGGCGTCCCGCGCGAGAACATTCTACAACTGCTGCCCGACGCCATGGTGCCATCGAAAGAGGAGCTGATCCGATATTGGAAGAAGGTGGCGAAGAAGGCGCTCGTCCATCTCGGCCGGCGGCCGCTCAAGCTGGTTCGCCACTCTCACGGGATCACCTTCTATCACAAGGGCAGATTGCCCGACATTCCGGATACCGTGCACCAACTGCGTGTTCAGAAGCGCGAGGGTGGAGAAGGCGTGAGGCTGTGGGTCGATGATCTTGATGGGCTGCTTGGCTTGGTGGAAATAGGCGCTGTCGAGTTGCATCCCTGGAACACCACCGTCGATGATATCGAGCATGCCGACCGGGTTGTCATCGACCTGGATCCTGGCGAAGGCATCGAATGGGAGATGATCGTCGAAACGGCCCTGAAGGTCCGGGACATGCTGCGTTCGGAAGGACTCGATAGCTGGCCGAAGGTGACCGGCGGCAAGGGCCTGCATGTGATGGCGCCTCTGCAGGCCGTGATCACCCACGACGACGCCCGGCAGTATGCCCGAAAGCTGGCACAGCAACTGGTCAGCAAGCACCCCGATCGCTATCTTTTGTCGGCTGCGCCGTCGGCTCGTTGTGGGCGCATCTTTCTGGATTACCTCCGCAACGGCCGCGGCAACACAGCCGTCGGCGCTTACTCGCCGCGAGCCCGTTCAAGCTTTCCGATAGCCGCTCCAGTCACATGGACACAGGTCGAAAAGGGAATTCTGCCAGACGCGTTTACGTTGGAGAGTCCATTTCGGCCGGCGAAAGCCGCCTGGGCCATGCGGAAAAACCGATAGCAATCGCGAAGTGTTAGTCCCATGCGAAGGCCTTAACCGCCGGCGTCACTGCGGCTGCGGCAAGCGTCATTGGGGGCCGTTGGGGTAGATGCCAAGAGACGCCGGCCCAGCGGGTTGGGGTCCGCCGCCTGGAACAATAGCGGGTTTGGAAATTCGGGTAACTCCGTGATTGCGGAAGACGAGCCTTTGCGATCTCGTCCGTTTCGCTCTTCGTCTATCGAGCGCACGCGTCAGGGAAGCGTTCTGTCCAACCACTCCCGCAGGACGATGCCAAAAGTTCCCCCTTGGCCATCCTCATTCGGGTTGCCCTGTGGGACATACGAGGTGGCTCAGCCGGTGAGACAGCATAAAAGGTCGCGAGGAGAAGGCGGCCACCTCCGCAAGCTGCTCGCCAGCGCCATTGATCCTATTAGGAGGCTTTAAACTATTCTTGATACACGACGCGGTCTCGTCCTTCCGACTTGGCCCGGAAAAGCGCCAGGTCGGCTGCATTGATGAGATCATGTGGCGTATGGGTCTCATTGGGTACCGTCGTTGCAACACCAACGCTTATGGTCACCCGCTCGGACCCGTGCGGAATGCTCAACTCCCGCACGCTCTGGACGAGCCGCTCCGCGACGGTGCCCGATTGCGCCAACGAAGCGTCGACCATCACAACAACGAACTCCTCGCCCCCATATCGCGCAGCGAGATCCGTAGAGCGATTGCAAGTGCTCTGGATCACACCGGCGACCTGCTTCAGCACCTCATCGCCCGCCATGTGGCCAAGGGTCTCATTATAGCGCTTGAAGTGATCTGCATCGATCATCAAAAGCGACAACGGACTCTGCGTGCGGACTGCGCGCTTCCATTCCGCCGCGAGATACTCATCGAAGTAGCGCCGGTTTCCGAGACCGGTAAGGCCTCGCTTGGCCTTGAATTTGCTGTGCCTGATCGAATGCGGGGATTCGTAGCTCGGGGTGGAGAGGCTGACGCGGTCATCTGTCACGCGCCTCGGACCGTAGCGGTAAGCGCAATTCCGTCTCCAATGCCCATTCCCAGCGCCGAGGGACCAGCGGCTTGGCTGCGGGGGGGACTGTCAGCTAGAGGCCGCTGGGCCTCGACGACCAGCGAGCGTAAGAGGAGGCCCTGTGCTGGCTGACAAAACTTGCGCGCTGGGCCACGGAAAAGCATCATTCGAACGAACACTTTCGTCGAGACGAGGAAGGGCAGTGAGCCGGTCGCCGGCGCTTTGAAGCTCTCCGGCAAGCCATGGCGGCGGCTGTGCGTCGACAGAAAACGCCGGATCATTCCCGGCGCGGCCGAGCTGACGATTCCTTGATCGGCATTGCACCAGAGCGCCCCGCGTATTGGATTCACAATCTGAAGTCCCGGCAAAGTCCTTGTCTTTATCCGTTACCACCACACACTCATTCGCACCGGCGACGGCAGCGATGATCATGTCGAGTCCGCTGCGCGACTGGCCGGCCGCTTTCCCCTCTGCCGTCAGCCGTACCCAGATCAGCCCGGCCCTGTCGTCGAGGATACGGCGCGCAAACAGCGCCTTGCGGCCCTTCGGACCCAGAGAGTCATTTCTTGAGTGCGTCGCGCTTGTTGCCCCGCGGCTTCCCGCGGCGGTTTTCAGCAACGGTGAGCGAGGCGATGAACAATCCTCGTCGCGCTGGCTCGACATCCATACCAGGAGCGATTCCGGGTAGCGCGTCACAGGTCGACCTTACGCCGTTCTTGACGAGGCCGCGCTAGGTCGACTTCGGAACGAACAACAGGGGATGCAAGCCCTGAGGTACCGCCTTTCTGAGGGGCTCTCCAGAAGTCGCTATTTTGGTTGATGGCCATGCGCAACCGGTCGGCGTCAGCGCCGCCTTCAGCCAGGCGGTTGACGGAGCGGATCAGCCCAGATCGAGATCCCGGCCGACCACCTCGAAGCGCGCAATGCCTCGCTCGGTCAGGCGTCTCCTGTAGTCATCGATTGCGCGCCGTGAGGACTCTTGTCCATTTGGTCGTGTGGAAAATCCGTGTTCTCCAAGAACCGTCGAGGCGTCAGATGCCGTTTGAAGCCGAGACAACTAACTATCATTGGGCGACTAGCGGCTCAACGGCTCCGGAAGCAAGCAGCCCCCGATGCTCGTTCAACATTCGAAGCCGCAGCGAGCAAGTCTTTCCACGTCCGGGTACGCCCTGCTGCTTCGACCGCTCCTTTTGTCTTGCGGATTCAGGAATTCGAGCTTTTGGGTTGTTTCCGATCATCCATTTGGGGAAACGACCGATGCCCGCGAGCAAGGTTTTATGGGGCCAGGTCCTCACCGTCTTTCTGATCGTCATCGCGACAACATGGGGGGCGACACAGTGGACGGCAGGGCGGCTCGGCTTTCAAAGCCAACTCGGTCCACCGTGGTTCGAACTGGCTGGACAGCCCGTTTATCCGCCGCCAGCCTTTTTCTGGTGGTGGTTTTTCTACGACGCCTACGCGCCGGAGGTCTTCCTCGGGGGCGCGGCGATTGCGGCGAGCGGAGGCCTCATGGCGATCGCTGCAGCGATCGGGATGTCGCTGTGGCGGGCGCGCGAGGCAAAGGACACCACGACCTACGGCTCGGCGCGCTGGGCGACGCGACACGAAGTCGAGGCCGCTGGGATGATCGGTCAGGATGGAGTGGTGCTGGGTATGTTGGACCGACACTATCTGCGTCATAACGGTCCGGAACACGTGCTATGTTTCGCACCGACCCGCAGCGGCAAAGGCGTCGGCCTGGTCGTGCCGTCACTACTGACCTGGCCGGGTTCGGCGATCGTCCACGACATCAAAGGCGAAAACTGGGAACTGACGGCCGGATGGCGGGCCCGCTTCGGCCAGGTGCTTCTGTTTGATCCGACCAATGCTGGATCCGCAGCGTACAATCCTCTGCTGGAGGTGCGACGCGGCGAGTGGGAAGTTCGAGATGTGCAGAACGTAGCGGATGTCCTGGTCGACCCAGAAGGCACATTGGAACGTCGCAACCACTGGGAGAAGACCAGCCATGCGCTGCTGGTCGGCGCCATACTGCACGTGCTCTACGCGGAGAAAGACAAGACCCTCGCTGGCGTGGCGAACGTCCTTTCCGATCCACAGCGGCCAATCGAGACAACGCTGCGCGCCATGATGCTGACGCGGCATTTGGGCGACGCCGGTCCGCATCCCGTCGTGGCGTCGGCCGCACGGGAACTGCTTAACAAGTCCGAAAACGAACGCTCGGGCGTGCTCTCGACGGCCATGAGTTTTCTGGGCCTCTACCGCGATCCAGTTGTGGCCAAGGTGACCTCACACTGTGACTGGCGGATCGCAGACCTCGTCGAGGAGACACGGCCGACGACGCTCTATCTGGTCGTGCCGCCATCGGACATCAGTCGCACAAAGCCGCTGATCCGACTGGTGCTTAACCAGATCGGCCGCCGACTGACGGAGGATCTCCACGCGAAGGATCACCGACAGCGTCTTTTGATGATGCTGGACGAGTTCCCCGCGCTCGGCAGGCTCGATTTCTTCGAAAGCGCGCTGGCCTTCATGGCCGGCTATGGCATCAAGTCGTTCCTGATCGCACAATCGCTCAACCAGATCGAGAAGGCCTACGGACCGAACAATTCCATCCTCGACAATTGTCATGTGCGGGTGAGCTTCGCCACGAATGACGAGAGGACAGCCTGCCGCTGGCCGGCCACAAAGACAATCATGCCGGGCTGATGACCAAGGATCAGATGGCAGCCTTTCGCGCTTCGATGTCAATCGGTGAGGGGCAGGAGTGGGATCCCTTCGAAGGCTTGGATATCGGCAAGGTTGATCTCCGACGCTTCCTCGATGCGGTGCCTTTCGCCGCGAAAGGCCGACGCCGCCGACACGCCCAGCGCATCCTCGTCCCCGATCGTCTCGGCCCGGAAGCCAAGGGCAGCGTTTCCACCCAGGTCGGCTTCGGCAGAATCCTGGATGAGATTGCACGGACCGGCGGGCCGCTTGCCGACGCGATCGTCACGACATCGCCCGATGTCACCGTTTCAACCAATCTCGGCCCCTGGGTCAACCGGCGCGGCCTGTTCGCGCGTCGCTCGCTTGCCGACACGTTCCGCAGTGAACGCATAGCCTCGGCGCAGAAATGGGAATTCGGCCCATCTGGCCAGCACATCGAGCTCGGTATCGCCGAGAACAATCTATTCATCTTGCTGTCGGCGCTCGGGCTGTCTCATTCGATCTTCGGCAAGCGGCTGCTACCGGTCGGCACGCTCTACGATCCGTTCATCCAGCGCGGTCTCGATGCGCTCAACTATGCCTGCTACCAGGATGCGCGCTTCCTCCTTGTAGCCACGCCATCCGGAGTCACACTGGCGCCGGAGGGTGGCGCGCATCAGTCGATCGCCACCCAGTTGATCGGCATGGCGCAAGACGGGCTTGCCGCCTACGAGCCGGCATTCGTCGACGAGTTGGGCGTCATCATGCGCTTTGCGCTGGATTATATGCAGCGCGACGGCGACGCCGTGCAGTCGGAGCGTACCTGGCTGCGCGACGAGACCGGCGGCTCGGTCTGTCTACGGCTCTCGACGCGCCCGGTCGAGCAGATCATTCGTCCCATGGAGCCTGAGCTCGAGCAGGACATTGTCGACGGCGGCTATTGGCTGCGGCGTCCGGGTCCGAATGCCGAGGTGATCGTCGCCTATACAGGCGCCGTCGCGCCGGAAGCCATCGAGGTGGTCGGCATGATGGCCGAGGACCGTCGGGACGTCGGTCTTCTGGCCGTGACTTCGGCCGATCGCTTGAACGCAGGCTGGACGGCGGCAAGCCGCGCACGTGAGCGCGGCCTTGTTCATGCCAGAAGCCATGTCGAACGGCTGTTCGCCGACCTTCCAGCCCATTGTGCGATCATTACCGTCGCCGACGGCCACCCAGCGGTACTCGGCTGGCTGGGCTCGGTTTGCGGCCACCGCACGCGCAGTCTCGGCGTCGAGCACTTTGGCCAGTCGGGGACGATTGGCGACCTTTACCGCCACTTCGGCATCGACGCCAATTCCATCGCCACAGCCGCAGATCGCATTGCTGGTGGCCGGCCAATCCGCCACCTGCGCGCGCTGGATTGATGCTGTGAGTCGCCGTCCGGGATCGTCGGCGTAGCCAGCCGCCAATCGCGTTCGTGGCGAAGCGAGGGTAACTCGCCATCGGTGCTGCCAGACATCTGCACGAGCACCTGAAGCGGGAGATTGGCAACTCGGGTTCGCTAACAGCACAGCGCAATTCGTGTTCCTCCCGCACGGTTGACATTCCTCCTTCAACGTCAATGCTGCATTGCAACATGGCCCGAGTTCGGCACGAACGCCTGGCGCGCGGGGCGGACTGGTTCTCAACCTCCATGCGTCACTCGAAACAGGCGACAAGTTCGTGCTGCACGATCTCGCGCCAGGCTCCAAGGTGCGCAAGTACGGAGACGTGATCGGTCGCTTTGCAACTCCGGCCGTCGCAGGCGACCATGTCCATGTTCACAAACTTGAAAGTCTGCGCCGAGTTGAACCGCGCCCGCTTCGAAGCGCACGACGATGCCCGTGCGTGATGAAGTTGGGTCGATCGGCGAGAGCGGGCCGATCGATCTCCTTTTTTGGTTGGCAGGCGTCAGTGCACCGAAGTCGGCCGTTAGAGTAATCTGGCGTCAAACAATCGTTGTTTGCAATTGCGCAAGCCGAGTTTTCCCAATAGGAACGCCAGAGATCAACAAGGGAATGATTTTGATGGACGAAGCAATTTGGCAGAGAAATGCGGATCTTCTAGGACTGACAGCAGATATCGTCGCCGCCTACGTCCAGAGCAACGCAACGCCGGTGGCGGATCTGCAGAATTTGATCGCCAGCGTTAATTCTGCGTTGTCTGGCCTGGCTAAGCCGGTCGCTGCACCCTCACCAATACTTACGCCCGCGGTAAATCCCAAGAAGTCGATCTTTCCCGAATACATCATCAGCCTTGAGGACGGGCGCAAGTTCAAGTCGATGAAGCGCCACCTGGGCTTGCTTGGGATGACACCCGATGAGTACAGAGCCAAGTGGGGTTTGGCGTGGGACTATCCTATGGTAGCGCCCAGCTATGCGGCCCAGCGGTCTGCTCTTGCCAAAGCTGCCGGTCTCGGCCGCAAGGCGGGTGCCAAAACGCCGCCAAAGAAAGCACCAGCAAAGCGCAAGGCCAAGGCCTGACAGTGCATGACAGTCGGGCCAGGCCATCAGGTCTAGATGGTCTTCGCGACAGAGTTGTTGCGTCGGTCTCCGGCGCGGCCGAAGTTCTGCTGAGAGATTGGCCGAGGAGCGCCTGACCTGGTTGCCGGACTCATTGGCGAAGCGAACAGCCTACGGTCGTGGTGACGATGTTTTCGATTTCCGAGCTTGCCTGGGCTTCAAGCGGAGGCATCGAGTTGATCAGGACCGCCTGGTTGGGAATGAGCTGTCCGGACACGCACAGTTCCGCCAGTGCTGCTCGCGCCGCGATGCAGGCCTTCAGCACCGCCCTTGTCTCCACATCCTGGCGCGGAGGAAGGGGCGGGAGGTCGCTGTAGGGGCGAAACGGTCGGCCAATCCCCATTCGATCAGCATGTCGGGCGGGATATGTCCTCGACAACGACATGTCGTCAAATCATAGAATCGCAATCCATTGACATAATTGGGCGCCGCAAGCGGCCCTCCCGATGCTGCAACTTGCTACAATTCCACTCAACTGAAAGACAGTGAGGGCGGTTTGGGAACATTGACTTCGGCATCGGTGAAGAGATTCGGAAACAGCCGTTCCCTGAAATCGAGAGGAAAAGCGATCCGCACCGGTGTCTTCGGAGTGTCAGACTTCAGGAAACCGCGGTCGACGAGATCCGATAGCGTGTTCCGTGCCGTGCGCTCGGATGTCTTCAGCACGAAGTTAGCATCGCCGCGGGGCAGCCTACCGTGCCGCAGTACTGCCGCCACCAGATCAGGTGCCCGTTTGTCGTCGACGAGATCCTTCACCAGCGCGCGGTAGCGAGCCTCGAGCCGTCCGAGGTCGAACATCGCGGTCGAGAACCGCACCTGGTCGAGCGCGACTGTCAGGAACCATTCGACGAAATCCTTGAGTGCTGATTCCGAAAGATTTCCTCGGCCGTCGCGGTCGCCCTGTCTTGGGCTGTCGGCGTGATCCATCATGCGCTTGTATTCGCCCCGATCCTTCAGTCCACGAGCGAGACCACGAGATATCGACCACAGGCCATTGCCGCCGATCCCGGCCTTGAGCGCCATGGCGTGAGACATCAGCCGACTGACGCGGCCGTTGCCGTCTGGAAACGGGTGGATGTAATTGAGGCGATGATGAGCTGACGCAATCGCGATGATCCGCAGGCTGGCCTGCCTTTCGGCCATCGCAAACCGTTTCTGGAAATACTCCATAAAGACCACCATCCTGTCAGACGATGGCGGCTGATGGCGCCCGACAACGACATCATGATCTGCGGACAACCGAAACTCGCCGGGCACGATCTCGGCGGCCTTGGTGCCGTCAGGATTGTCGATGAACCGGAATTCCTTTGGCATCCCGTCGTAAAAGGCACGATGAACCCACCGGATGAAATCGATCGAAGTCGGGCTCGGCAGTTCCCCACGCAAACCGAGACCATCAATCACCCTCTGAACTTCGACGTGGGCCTTGGCCTCCAAGGCGAGAGGGCGGCGTTCGGGATCAATCTCGGCTCCGGCCAATGCACTCTCGATATCTCGAGGTCGGGTGTTGTGGCCTTCGATCAAGTTCGAATAGTAAGAATTCATGACGCGCACGAGATCGGCTAGTTCGGCAGCCGATTCCGGATGCAGGCCTCGGCCGAGGTCATCGGCGGCCTTCTGCAACTCGATCGCGAGATCTGCCAGGACGGTCGGTACCGCGTCGCCAAAAAACAGTGGCTCGATGCGGGCTGGGGTTTCAAGCATTATTTGCCGATCTCAATAGTTCTCAATTGCCTGCAATGTAAGGCATTCGAGACCATAAGTCAGCATAATTGCCGATATTGATTGCCGATCTCTCTTGCCGATGCCGGCCGCCGATCGGGAGGCGAACCCGAAATGCCTCAAAGGTCGGCCGGGCAGGGCGCGACTGGAATTACCGATGACCTCAGTGCCATTGGGCTGAGTTGCTCGTTGGTCGGCGCAGAAGGATGTGCCGGAAGGCAGCGGCCTGCCTCCGAGTTGCTCTATGCCTCAGTGGGGCGCGTGAACGCTTTGCTCTGCTAAGCAATTTCTTGGTGGCTCCATCTTGATTCTCGCTACGCCGCTGAAAAGGGCTTGCCTCGCACAGTGTCAGGCACCGCTTCTGTTCATCCAGAGGCAGGGGCTTTCGCAACGATGTCCTCGGAGCATTCCGCATGAGTGCCCGGCACGGGATCGTTTGCGTCGGCTGTTGCTGGGGCTCAAATTCTTCTTTTCGTCGGAGGCTTCATGAATCGCACTGTAGTGCTGACGGCCAAGCCGTGCAGCCGCATCACATATCTTGCGCTTTCGGCGAGCGGGGGCTCGCCGTCCTCCAGGGGCGACGCGCGCAGGAGCGCAGATCATGGCCTCGTTCGAGGCCGAGGAGAAGCAGCGGGTGTTGGAGCGATGTGGAGCACCCGAGCGTATGCCGAAAGGTCGTGACTCATGCGCAGTCCTCCGTCTGCGCCGCCCAGGGCGTGCCGCAGCACCGTGATCTCTTCGCACCCGGTCGCATCCCGCGCTGGGGCGCCTCGCTCCGATCGGAGCAGATCCCGCCGGCTTTTAAGGCGTGTGGGCCATGCCGGCGCGCGCGAAGATGCTGGACAGATTCGAACGACCAGGAGCGATTCGTACCCGATTCTATGTTCCTTTCACGACTCTCGGCTTAATCGGCCGGCGGGATTGGGCCGCGCTCTCGAGTGTCAAGGCCAACCGCTTCTCGTCCTCGATGGCGCGATCGACTGCCTCGATTTCCTCTTGGAGGACCTTCAGCTCGACTCCGTAGCTGGAGCCGTCGCTGTCGCCAATTTGAAAGCCACTTGCCCGCATTGCGTCGCGAGTATGGTGCACGTTACGGACTCCTTCGCGTCGAGTCGCGACCAGAATTTCCCTGAATTCTCTAAGACGTTCAACGTGATTGCGAGCCATTTGCGTTCTCCTATTTCGTCGTCATCGTCGCTGAAGGCGATTCAGCCCGACAAAAACCTACGGCGCAGAAGGTTTAAGCGCTTCTAAGAGATACGCTCGACAGAGCATGAATGCGGAAGGTCAAATTTGAACGTCTTGCAATAGTTTGAAGCACGGCAGCTGGAGAGACGCTTCGACTGAGCGCCTCTGCTGCTCGGCGCTCTTGCTGGTTCCTCCGGCTTCAGGATTGCGAGGGTCCACCTGTGAGCGTGCATGGTCTCATGTCTGGTAAGCGGCGCAGTCACGACTACAGTTGGCAAATCGCCGGATTGGCCCATCACTCCCAACGGCGCGCCTGAGATCGCCCGCGCTCGGTTTTATTGGTCCGAAAACCTCACGCTCACGCCGCGCTGCCGAAAATAAGCCTGCATCAACTTGCGGCCCGAGCGATTGTTCTGCGCCAACTTGGTCGGATTGAACACCGCCTGTTTTATCCCCTCTCGTGTGAGCGCTGCCTTGAGCGTCGCGATACCTGCGTCGATGTCGGCATTGCCCGCCCGGAGCGAGGCATAGATACTTTCGGTCGCCTCGGCCACGGTCAGTTCGCTCACAGATGTCGTCCTTTCGTACAGGGCGGCGGCTTAGCATGGATTCGCGGCTCGCCGATACCGATGAGACCGTCATTGGAATCCTGTCGGCGGCGCTGAAGTAGCGGTATTACTCGACCGGCGACGACGGCGTGCTGCGGTTCGGCGTGATGACATACCTTTATGGGGACCTAGTCTAACTGCGTGAGAGATCGAAAAGACCCTCCACGCCAGCAATTTACCCCGAACCAACAAATCACTGAGGAGACAATTCCCATGAAAGCGATCGTAGTGACGGACCAGGCTGCAGGAACGGCCGGAATGAAGCTGGGGCAGCGGCCCGAACCACAGGCGGCAATAAACGATGTCGTCGTACAAGTTCATGCGGCGGGATTCGTCAACACCGAACTGGAGTGGCCTTCGACCTGGGCCGATCGGGCCTTCCATGACCGGACGCCGTCGATCCTCGGCCATGAGCTGGCCGGTGTGGTCACGGCCCTCGGCTACGGCACCACGGGGCTTTCGATCGGTCAGCGGGTGTTCGGCCTCGCCGACTGGCATCGCGACGGCACGCTCGCTGAGTATGTCGCCATGGAGGCACGCAATCTCGCACCGCTGCCCGGCGACGTCGACTTCACGGTTGGCGCAAGCTTGCCGATCTCCGGCCTGACCGCGTGGCAGGGACTGTTCCAGCACGGCCGCCTTCGGGCGGGGCAGAGCGTTCTCGTGCATGGCGCGGCCGGTGCCGTCGGTTCCATGGTGGCGCAGCTTGCAAGGGAGGCCGGAGCTTATGTCATTGGCACCGGACGCGCCGCCGACCGCCAGAAGGCGCTCGACTTCGGTGCAAATGAATTCATCGATCTCGGGAATGACACCCTGGAAGAAGTCGGCGGTGTCGATCTGGTGTTCGATGTCATCGGCGGCGATATTCAGAAACGGTCCGCAACGCTGGTCCGGGCCGGAGGAACGCTTGTGACAGTCGTCGGACCAACGGATATTCGACCTGCAGATGGCCTGACGGTTGACTTCGTCGTCGAGGCTGATCGAGCCCAGCTTTCGGAGATAGTTCAGCGGATCCGGGATGGACGACTGCGGACGAACATCGGCAAGGTCTCGAGCATGGATGATGCCGTCGCCACCTTCAACTCAACCGAGCGACGCACGGGAAAGACAGTCATCAGTGTTCGTCCGTAAGAACTCGGGGAGAGAGGGCGGTTCCTCTCTCCTCGTCTACTCCCATCAGCAGGATACCATTAGCAAGATAATTGCCTCGGCCATGCCCGTCTTCGTCGCTTAGACTCTCCGTGTCGCGATCGGTGTATTGGCGCTGTTCCCCTCCGCGAGGCCCCGCAATGGCTGCAGGACTACCGCGACGACGTCGGCGCGCCGGACCTCCAGTCGGCCGTGTCGGTGAGCGCAGGGTGGAGCGTCTTCGCGATGGAGGACGGAGCGGTCCACAACACCTACCGCCGCTATCCACCGCTTGTGGGGCCGCCCTCCGCGCCGTTGCTCGAGTTCGTGCCAAAGCCGTGACATCCGCAACTTGCGCGCCTTTCTTGGCGAAGCGGGCATTCGCCAATAGAGAGCGTGTCATGCAAGCACGTGACCGCTTCTTATCGCGGGGATGTTCCTAAGGCGGACGCCCTAAAATCAGCCGCGAGCGAAGAAGACGCAGATGCGGAATTAGCGCGCCGTCCTCGCCGCTTCCGCCTCGGCAGCGCGAGCAAGGTCTTCGACCCACTGCTGATGATAGCGGTAGAGCCCACCGGGGTGCTTGTGTCCGAGCACGTCGAGGAACCAAGGGCCCTGCTGCGTCTCTTCCGTCAGCACATGGCAACCCGTGTCCGTGGGAGTGATGACCCAACCGTGATAGGCGGTCGAGCCGGTCTCGTCGCCGTCGACCACCGTTTTCCACGCGAGCCTGTGGCCGGGCTCGCACTCCGTTACGACAAGGCTCATCGGAAATCCAACCGTCACCCGACTGAATCTGGCTCCGAGCGCCAGGTTAGGCTCACCGGTCAGGATCTTGACCTGATCCTCAGGAGGAAAGTAGCTCGACCAGTTCTCGGCGTCGACCAGCAGCTCCCACACCACTTCAGGCGGGGCTTTCACGTCAATGTCATTGAGCGCGTAGATCGACGAAATCTTCGGGTCGAAATGGTCAGGCCATTTTACACGATCATACATGGCTCAAGCCTGCTTCTTGAAGAGATCTTTGAAAATTAAAGGCGCCCAGGTGTTTCCTCGCGCCTGAATGAGCAGCCCACCCTCTGCGAGCCTTCCAAGGTTGACCGGTGCATAGCCGAGTTGCTCGACCAGCGTGGACACCACAGGAAGGGCGCTGTCATTGTCGCTGGAGAGAAAAACCACTCGCCGCCAGCCGTCGATGGAGGGCTCCTGAGCAAGGACGCCTGCAGGCAGGTGGTTGAACGCCTTGACAAGCGCGGCAGCGCCAAACGCCTTGGCGACCACGGCCGAAGACGGGAGGCTGCCCAAATCGCTTGGTGAGACGCCGTAGGCGTTCGTCACATCGATAATGATCTTGCCCCGCCAGTCCTTGGCAGTGTTCGCAACCTCCCCGTGCGCCCAGAACGGAACAGCCAGCAGGATAATGTCGGCCTTGATCGCTTCGTTCAGGGAGCTGGGGATGACCGTGGTTCCGATGGCCGTTGCGAGCGGCGCGAGCGCCTTGGGCGCACGTGTGCTTGCTATGGCCACTTCGATACCCTTGCGGGCGAACATTTTCGCGAGCGCCTGACCGACAGCCCCGGCGCCTATGATTGCGTAAGTCATTTCATATCTCCAGATCGGCGAATTGCCGGTACGTTCTGGAGCTTAGCTAAGGTCGTGGAGCCTCAACCGGGATTGGCGATTTCTCGACATCGGTTATGCATCGGCGCACCATTCGCGGATTGATCGCGCCTCGGCGTCCCAATGGAGGTCGACATCCGTGGCCAGGGACAGTCGCTCGTCATTCGCTGGAGTCGGGTTGTCCCGCCAGTAGTGGCGCGTATGCGGCGAGCCTGCGCGATATAAACTCCATGAACAGCCGCACGCGCTTGGTCTTACGCGTTTCGCCGTGTGTGAGGAGCCACAACGTTCCGAACATGCGCTGGGTGGTGCCCGGCACCCTCGCCAGCAGCGGGTCGCCATCTCCGACGAAGCATGATAGCGCCGCCATCCCGAGCCCTTGGCGCACCGCGAGAAGCTGGGCTACAGCGTCCGTGGCCCTGAATGGACCCTCGGCGGCGGGAACCTCACCACTACGCGCCCAGTCCGAGACGCCATCCCAGTTCCTCACGACCCACCGAATGCGATCAGGCGCCCCGGCACGCCACGCGGCAAGCAGATCACGGGACATATAGACGCCTCCGAACAGTTCCGGTCCCTTCAGGCCGTGAAGATTGGGCGGCAGGGTATCGCGGTCGTAGACGACACGGATTGCGACGTCGGCCTCTCGGTTGGTCAGATCCACCGGCGAGTCGATGGATAGTATCTCCATCTCGATCTCGGGATGCAGACGTGCGAAGTCGGCGAAGTCCGGCATGAGCAGGTGTGTCGCGAGTGGGGGCGGCAGTGTCACTCGCAGAAGCCCGCCCACGCCCTGGTCGCGACCGAAGACGCGCGTCTCCAGCTGATTTGACGACGCCTCCATCTGGACAGCGAACTCGAGGACTCCCTCACCCGCATCCGTGAGACGATAGCCTGAGGGCAGCTTCTCGAACAGGTACGCGCCGAGGCGCTGTTCCAGTTGGGCAATGCGTCGCAGCACAGTCGAGTGATTTACCTTGAGGCGCTCGGCGGCGGCCCGAACCGAGCCTTCGCGCGAGATGGCAAGAAAGTAGCGAACGTCGTCCCAGTCGATCATGTGGTGCAACCTTGCACCGCAAGCTGCGGTGTTGAAACACGTATTAAATAGCATGAATGGTGCGAACCTCTTCGTCGACCCCACAATTCCAGTTTCGCTGCAGCTCCCATACCTCGGCAATCGGCTATTCTGCGGCATTCGCAGCCAGTGCGAACACCATCGCTTGGGGGCAGGCGGTGCGCCAACGCACAGCCGCTGTCGAGAAATCGTCAATCCCGCCTGAGCGCGTTCGATCCCATTTGGTTGCGAGGGGGCGAGATGATCGTCGACCCTGGACAAAAAAGGAAAACCGGAATGGGCCGACTTGATGGGCGAATAGCCGTTGTCACCGGTGCGGCAAGCGGCATCGGCCTTGCCACCGCGAAGCGGTTTGCGGCCGAGGGCGCAGTAGTCGTGATGGTGGACCAGCACGGCGAGAAGGTTCGACGTGCCGCGCAGGCGTTGGGGCGGGGCCTGGATCCGGTCCTCGCCAACATCACGAAGATGGCGGATCTCGCTGCTCTTCGCGACCACGTCGCCAAGACCTACGGCTTCGCCGACGTGCTGTTTGCCAATGCCGGCGTCGCTACGTTCGCGCCGGTCGGCGAAGTGAGCGAAGAAGCGTTCGATCGAACCGTCACGACCAATTTGAAGGGCACATTCTTCACCGTGCAAACGCTGTTGCCGGTGCTCCGCGACGGCGCCTCAATCATTCTCACGTCGTCCGTGTCGGGCTCGAAGGGCGCTCCGGCTTTCAGCGTCTACTCGGCCACCAAGGCTGCGGTCCGCTCCCTCGCGCGGACCCTCACCTCGGATCTGAAAGCCCGTCATATCCGCGTAAACGCGCTCGCCCCCGGGAACACCGAAACGCCTATCGGCATAAACGCCGGTCTGTCCCAGGAGCAGAGTGATGCCTTTTTCGCGCACACTGCCCTCGACACGCCGCTGGGCAGGAACGGTCAAGCCAACGATATCGCTGCGGCCGCGCTCTACCTCGCGTCCGACGACAGTTCGTTCGTGACGGGCATCGAGCTGACCGTCGACGGGGGCTTCGCGCAGGTGTGAGCCCGGGCCGCTGGCGCTGAGGGGCCGCCGCTAATTTCGGCATCGGCCGACCACTTCGCGCAGGCAGGTACGGCACTTTTTTCGTTTTTTGTCCCAACACGGAGAACAACATGTTCGAGGCAATCAAATGGCCGGCAGACCTGACGCCCAGCCGATCCCCGATCCATTTCACCAACGAACTCGAGGTCGAGGCCTCTGCTGAAACGATCTGGTCGTTGCTCGTGGATCCCGCAGCTTGGCCTAGTTTCTACCCGGGCGTCGAACACGTGCAGTTGCTTGATGGGCACGAATCGCTTCGCCTTGGCACACGGTTCGAAACCAACCTGGCCGGCCAGGACGTCTTCGCGTCAGTGCAGGAGTTCGAGCCCATGACGCGCATCGCGTGGGGCGGCTACCCGAAGGTGGCGGTGACTTCGAAGGCCTATCACGCATGGATTATCACACCCACGGCGAATGGATGCCACCTCTGGACCGAGGAGACGATGCAGGGCCCGTTCTGGATCGAATTGGGCAAGAAAGCCCCCGATGTTTTTTGGCGCACGCACGAAAAGCTCCTTGAGGATCTCGCCAAGGTCGCAACCGAACGCACTGCCTCACACATCAACTAAAACAGCCGTCGCTGTCGCAGTCCGAAATTGAAGGAATAGACTCATGAATATCGATCTTAAGGGCCGCAAGGCCGTCGTAACGGGTTCCACGGCGGGCATCGGGCGCGCCATCGCCGAAGGACTGGCGCACGCGGGCGCTTCGGTTGTGATCAACGGCCGCGGCGAGGAACGCGTCGCCACAGCGCTTCGCGAGATTCGCGAGCTTTTCCCACAGGCTGATCTGACGGGCGTTGCAGCTGACCTGGAGACAGCCGAAGGGGCCCGAGCTCTGTTCGTACAGGCGCCCGATGCGGATATCCTCGTCAACAATGTGGGCACAGCGCGCCCGAAGACTTTCTTCGATCTCGCCGATGACGACTGGCTAAGCCTCTTCCAGCTCAACGTCATGAGTGGCGTTCGCGCCGCACGCCACTATGTGCCGAAGATGACAGCGCGGGGTTGGGGACGGGTCGTATTCATCAGCAGCGAATCCGCCCTCAACGTCCCGAAAGAGATGATCGACTATGGCATGACCAAGACGGCGCAACTCGCCATATCGAGGGGGCTTGCCGAAGCGGTCGCCGGAACGGGTGTGACAGTTAACGCGGTCCTCCCCGGCCCAACGAGGTCCGAAATCCTGTCGAATATGATGAATGAGCTGGCGCACTCGCAAGGCATCAGCCAAGAGGAAGCGGAGCAAGTGTTCTTGACGACGATGCGCCCGACAACACTGATCAATCGATTTGCGACGACCGAAGAAGTTGCCAACATGGTTGTCTATGTTTGTTCGGAGCAAGCGTCAGCGACGAGTGGCGCCGGTCTGCGCGTCGACGGCGGTGTACTTCGGTCAATCGTCTAAAAGTGTACGGATTATAAACCGGCTTCCCTAGCGCGAGTCGACGTCGCCTCACAAAGACGAGCTATGCAAGCATGCGTCCAACGGAGCATCGCCGAGAATGAGCCTGAGAGTGGAGGCTGGGAGGGGATCGGCGGCTTGTGACAGCGAAGCACCTGGGCGCGGTTCGGGCCGCCCTGAGTGGCCTCATTCGGGAAGCCCTGCCGTTCGCAAGGCCGCTGCCAGCGCGTCCATCAAGTACGGCCGAAACAGGTTAGTTCTCACGTAGCCGCCGACCGAGAAAGCAGACACCGCAAGCGAGGACTCCGGAGGTCGCGGTTGCGCCCTTAAGCCCCGCCTGGCCGACCAGATAGAAGATCGCATTGGCCTCGCCGCCCGGCATCGTCTCGCTGAACTAGAGCGGTTCCTGATTTGACGGAATCGAAGGGGATTCCCGATCAGTCGGTTCTGTGATTCAAGATGCTGGCTGGAGTGGAGGCC
>NZ_JAMYUY010000037.1:0-22346 GCF_040323385.1 Mesorhizobium sp. M0045 | reverse complement strand
CCGCCGGGGCGGCGGGGCGGCGGCCCCCCGCCCCCGCCGCCCCGGGCCCGCCCGCCGCCGCCCCGGGCGCGCTTCCGCCCACCCACGGCGATGCTCATGCGGCGTGCCGGCCGGCTGGATGAGCTGGGAGGCCGCTATGCGGCCTTGATGCGGGTGCGCGCCGGCGCGCTGCTCGGGGCACCGCACGGACTGCAAGGCAAAGCGCTCGACCGCTGGCTCGACTCTCGCGATAAGGAGCAAGCTGGCGGCTTCACGACGCGTTCGCAAGCCGCCGGCGAGGCCAAGAACCTGGCGCAGATGCAACAGGCAGCAGAACGGCTGCACGACTGGACGGCAAGGAGGCTCGGTGAACGTCGATGATGTGAAGGCCCTGGCGACACGGATCAGGGAAGAAGTTGCCAAGGCGATTACCGGGCAGCACGATACAGTCGACCTGATGCTGACCGCCTTGTTTGCGGGCGGGCATATCCTGCTCGAAGGTCCTCCCGGCACGGCCAAGACGATGACCGCGCGCTGCTTCGCCCAGGCGCTTGGGATCGCCTACGGGCGGATCCAGTTCACGCCGGACCTGATGCCCGGCGATATCGTCGGGTCGAACATCTACAACTTCCAGACCGGGCAGTTCACGCTGACGCGCGGCCCGATCTTCTGCGATCTCCTGCTTGCCGACGAAATCAACCGCACGCCGCCCAAGACGCAGGCCGCACTGCTCGAGGCGATGCAGGAACACGCGGTCACCTTCGACGGCACCACGCATTCGCTCGGCCGCAACTTCATGGTCGTCGCGACCCAGAATCCGATCGAGCACCAGGGCGTCTATCCGCTGCCGGAGGCGCAGCTCGACCGCTTTCTGTTCAAGCACCGCGTCAGCTATCCCGGCCCCGAGGAAGAACGGGCCATCATCGTCCATCACGGCGGCGGCTCCGCCTCGCACGACATCGCGCAATACGGCATCAAGGCGCAGACGGACCGCGAGACGCTGCAGGAGGCCCTTGAAGTCGTCGGCTCCGTCACCCTTGTCGACGATGTCGTCGGCTACATAGCGGCGCTGGTTCGGGCTACGCGCGAAAATGCCGATCTGGAAGTCGGAGCCAGCCCGCGCGCCGGCGCCATGCTGGCGCGGGCGGCGCGTGCCCGGGCGGCGCTGGACGGACGCGCCTATGTGATCCCCGACGACGTCAAGGCGCTGGCGGTGCCGGCACTGCGCCATCGCGTCATCCTTTCGCCTGCCGCCCAGATCGACGGCCGCCTGGTCGAGCAGATCGTCTCCGACCTGGTCGACCAGACGGAAGCACCACGTTGATCTATCCCAGCGGCCGAGCGGTGTGGGCAGCCGCTGCCGGGGCGGTGCCGGCCTTCCTGGTCGCGCTGGCATTGCCGTCCTTCTGGTATCTGGGATTGCTGTGGAGTTGCCTGCTGCTTGCCTTCCTGGCGGTGGATGCCGCGGCGGGACGCGGACGGGCATCGCTGAATGCCAGCATCGATGCGCCGCAGCAGGTCGGTGTCGGTAGGCAATTCGGCGTGCAAATCACCGCCCGTCACTCGGGGCCGCGCGCCGCGGAGGCTCGCGTCGGCCACGATGCGCGTCTGGCGCCGGTGAGCGGCAGCGGCGGGGCCTTGCAGCCGACCGCCAGAGGCGGGTCGCTCAACCTCCGCTTCCAGGCGCTGCGGCGCGGCGTCGCCAGCTTCGACCGTCTCTGGGTGCGCTGGCGCGGGCCGTTTGGGCTGGTCTGGAACCAGGTCGTGCTGCCGGTGGAAAGCAAGGTTGCGGTGCTGCCCGACGTCAGCAGCGCTCGCGGCGAAGCGATCACGCTTCTGCAACATGCGGCGCTTGCCGAAGGCCATGCGCAGCGCCGCGCCGGTCAAGGCCGCGAGTTCGACGCGCTCAAGGATTACCAGCCGGGCATGGGCCGGCGGATGATCGACTGGAAGCGCAGCGCCCGCCACGGCAAGCTGTTGGCGCGCGAGTTCCGCATCGAGGAGAACAACAACATCGTGCTGGCCATCGATAGCGGACGCCTGATGTGCGAGCCGGTCGACGGTATGCCTAAGGTGGACCGGGCCGTGACGGCCGCCTTGCTGTCGGCGTTCATCGCGCTGAAGGGCGGCGATATGGTCAGCCTGTTCGGCTTCGATGCAAGGCCGCGCGTTTCGAGCGGCGCGGTGCGCGGCCCCGCCAACTTTGCGATGATCCAGAAACGAGCGGCGGAGATCGACTATTCCAGCGAGGAGACCAATTTCACGCTGGCGCTGACGACGCTCGCGGCGCGGCTCGACCGCCGCTCGCTCGTCATCATCTTCACCGATTTCGTCGATCCGATCAGCGCGGAATTGATGCTGCGCACCGTGGGCCGGCTCACCGAACGGCATCTCGTGCTGTTCATGCTGATGAAGGACACCGAACTGGAGGGCCTGGCCGATATGCCGCCACGCTCCGGCGAGGACGTTGCCCGCGCGGTCGTCGCCGGAGGGCTTTTGCGCGAAAGGCAGGTCGTCATCGGCCGGCTGCGCCTGCTCGGGGCGCATGTGATTGAAGCTGAGCACAATCGGCTGGGTCCCGCGCTGGTCGAGCGCTATCTGCAGTTCAAGCAGGAGGATTTGCTGTGACGGCGCCAGTCGTCGACAATGCTGCACGTGGCGACGCGGTACGCCAGTCGCTGGCCAGCTTCCGCCGCGAGCGCGAGGCCGACTGGAAGGCATTCGAGGCGCTGCTGGCGCGTGTCGAGAAGCGTGCGCCGCGGACGCTTTCCGAAGAGGAGCTGCTGTCGCTGCCCCTGCTCTATAGATCCGCGTTGTCTTCCCTGTCGGTGGCGCGCGCAACCTCGCTCGACAATGCGTTGGTCGGCTATCTCGAAGCGCTGTCGCTGCGCGGTTATTTCTATCTCTACGGCGCGCGTCGCGGGCTGCGGCAGCGCCTGGCCGATTTCTTCCTGCACGACTGGCCCGAGGCCATTCGCGACCTGTGGCGCGAGACATTGGCGTCGGTCGCGCTGATGGTGATCGGCATTGGTGCAGGCGCCTGGCTGGTGGCATCCGACAAGAGCTGGTTCGACGCGATCATCCCGCCCGGACTGGCAGGAGGCCGCGGCCCCAACACGTCGGCCGAACTGCTGCGCAACATGCTTTATGATGGCGACAATGGCTTTCTCTCAGGCTTTGCCGCCTATCTGTTCACGCACAACGTCCAGGTCTCAATCCTGGCCTTCGCCCTTGGCTTCGCCTTCGCGGTGCCGACAGTGCTGCTGATGCTGTTCAACGACTGCATGATCGGGGCGTTGTTCCAAGTCTACTGGTCCAAGGGACTTGGCATGGAGCTCGGCGGTTGGCTGGCCATCCACGGCACCACCGAATTGTTCGCGATCGCTTTGGCCGGCGCGGCCGGCATGCGCATCGGCACCAGCATCGCCTTTCCCGGCGAATTGACACGCATGGCGGCAGCGGCTCGTGCCGGACGCATTGCCGCGAACGCCATGGTCGGGGTCTCGGTCATGCTGCTGTTTGCCGGGCTGCTCGAGGGCATTGGCAGGCAGACCATCACCAGCGACGTCACGCGCTACGCCATTGGCGGTGGCATGCTGGCGCTGTGGCTCGGCTATTTCTACCTGTTCCGGGCGGTGCGGCATGGCGCTCGGTAGGCGCGCCGTCTTCGCGGCCGTACGGCCGCTGATCACGCCCGAAGGCGTCGATCTCCGGATAAGGCTGGCCGACGCCGGCACGCGGGCCTCCGCCTTCCTTCTCGACGTCGTGTTCATCGCCGTGGCTGCAATCGTGATCACGATCGTCGCGCTGTTCGGGGTGGGAGGCCTTGGCAGCGAGGGATTTCAGCCGCTCTTCGTCGTCTGGATCATCCTGATCTTCTTTCTGCGCAACGCCTACTTCATCGCCTTCGAAGCAGGCCGGCGCGCGTCTACGCCCGGCAAGCGGATCGTCGGCATCCGGGTCGCGTCGCGCAGTGGCGACGGCCTGTCGATCGACCAGGTCATTGCCCGCAACCTGATGCGCGAGATCGAGGTGTTCCTGCCGCTGTCGATCATCGCCGGACGCAGCGGGACCGACCTTGCAGACGCACTGACGACAATCTTCGGACTAGTGTGGACGCTGCTGTTTGCCTTGTTCCCGCTGTTCAATCGAGACCGCATGCGGATTGGCGACCTGTTGGCAGGGACCTGGGTGGTCGAGGCGCCGAAGCGCGCCTTGCTTGAAGACCTGTCGGCACGACAGGATCCGGCGGCCGGCGCGTTCCGGTTCAGCCACACCCAGCTCGATGCCTACGGGATTGCCGAACTCCACAAGCTGGAGGAGGTGCTGCGCCGCGACGACTATTTCGCCCTGCGGACGGTGGCCGAAACGATCGGACGCAAGATCGGCGCGGCACCACAAGCCCATGACGCACGCGCATTCCTGACGGCGTATTATGGGGAGTTGCGGGCGCATCTCGAACGCAAGCTCCTGCTGGGCAACCGCAGGGCCGACAAGCATCAGCGTTAGACCGGAGGAGGGACGAGATGCAGGTCAAAATTAGCGCGATTGAGGAATCCAGGATAGATCGCGCAATTCAGGCGGCGGTCTCTGGGTCCTGGGAAGAATTCAGCAGCCTCACCGACACTCCCTTTCCAAACGACGAATCGATGCGAGAGCAATTCGACGATTCCTCCCCCCAGACTTCAGCAAGTGGGCGGAAATTGGAAACGAGAAACGGGCGTTGAGATCCTGGATGACGGAGTGCGTTTAATAATAGTGAGAATAGAAGCGCCGCCCACGGTGGATATCGTTTGTTCACTGCATAGCACGAGCGAATTCAGTGACAGCACAATCGGTTTTCGGACATTTTTGCAGCAGCTGAATTGGGACTCCTAGCTATCGGTTTCCGCATTTCCGACCAGCGCCACCTCCTGCCCTAGCCCACCCACTTCTCGTAATCGGACACCAAGAGGTGCAGCGGTGCTGTGTCCTCGTCGATGTCCGCGAAGCGGCCGATCGGCTCGCGAAAAACGTTGTCGGTGAGATCGTCATTGACGGTAGAGACCTCGCCGATCAGCACGTCCTTGCCCTCGGCCCAGAAGGCGTGCCAGACGCCCGGCAGCAGCGTCACGCTCTGGCCTGGGTCGAGCTTCAGCAGCCCACCCGCGGGCAGCCTGTGCATGGTTCCGTCGACAGGCACCGATACTTCGGCCTTCTGATCGATGCCGCCATCGCGATCATGCATGAACAGCTCCAGCACCAGTTTGCCGCCACCACGATTGATGATGTCCTCGGCCTTGATGTTGTGGCGGTGCATCGGCGACAGCTGATCCTTGCGCGAGATCATGATCTTTTCGGCATAGAGCATGCCCATGCCCTTCTTCATGTCCTCGTAGCGGCCGTTGCGAACAGTGAACAAGAATAGGCCGAGCTCGTCGAACTTGCCTTGGCCGTAATCGGTGATGTCCCAGCCGAGCCGCGACGAGAAGATGGCCGCCGAATCCTGCCGGTGCGCCTTCATCTCTTCCGGGGTCCAGTAGGCGAAGGGCGGCATGATGTAGCCGAACGAACGGATGAAGGCGTCGGCGTCGCGGATGATGTCGTTGATGGCGGAGCGTTTCATGATCATGATCCCTTCTTCAGGCGGCGCCTACAGCGCATAACCGAACACCGATCCGGTGTCGACGTAAACCGCATTCTGGCCTCATGACATCGGCGACGATCAGGGCCATAAGTCCCGACAAATTCCCAAAGGTGACATTCCATGCGCAGCATAGACGACCTCGATACGCCGGCAATCCTGATCGATGCCCGCCGCGCGGAAGCCAACATCGCGCGGGCGCAGGCCCATGCCGACCGGCACGGGCTGAAGCTCCGGCCGCACATCAAGACCCATAAGCTGCCCTACTGGGCGAAAAAGCAGGTCGCGGCCGGGGCCATCGGCATCACCTGCCAGAAGATCGGCGAGGCCGAAATCATGGCCGATGCCGGACTGACCGACATCTTTCTGCCCTACAATATCCTCGGGCGGGCCAAGCTGGAACGCCTCAAGGCGCTGCACGGCCGCGTAACCCTGTCGGTGACAACGGACAGTATGGACACGCTGATGGGGCTTGCCGCCACCTTTACCGATCCCGGCCACCGCCTGCCGGTGCTGGTCGAATGCGACACCGGCATGGGCCGCTGCGGTGTGCAGTCGGCCGGCGAGGCAGTCGCGCTGGCGAGCGAGATCGACAAGGTCCGGGGGCTCGTCTTCGGCGGCCTGATGACCTACCCGGGGGCGGGCCGCGCCGCCGAAACCGAGGCGTGGCTCGCCGATGCGCAGCAAGCACTTGCCGCAGCCGGCCTTGCTTGCGAGCGCATCTCCAGCGGCGGCACACCCGATATGTGGCGTTCCGGCGAGCATAGCGTCGTTACCGAATACCGGCCCGGCACCTACATCTATCTCGACCGCTACCAGGTCGCCAAAGGCGTCGGCAGCCTCGACGATTGCGCACTGACGGTGCTGTCGACGGTGGTCAGCCACCCAACGCCGACACGCGCCATCCTCGACGCCGGCAGCAAGGCGCTCTCCAGCGATACGCTGGGGCTCGCCGATTTCGGCGAGCTGCTGGGCATTTCAGGCGCAAAGGTGACCAGCCTCAGCGAAGAGCACGGCAACGTCACGCTGTCAGGCGGCGCCGAGCTTCGCATCGGCGAGCGCGTGCGCGTCGTGCCCGACCATTGCTGCGTCGTCACCAACCTGTTCGACGAGGTGCATCTGATCGAAGGCGAGATGGTGATCGAGACGCTCCCGGTCAAGGCGCGAGGACGGATGGAATGAACCTGTCGGTTGGCTAACGCTCGGCCTGCCTCGCGGCTACGCGGCGCATCGAAATGACCCGGCGGCGCCGGATCTCGGTGCGCATCGCCGTCAGGTGCAGCGCGAAGAAAAGCACGGTGAAGCCGAGTGCCATCACCAGCAAGGGCCACAACAGGCTTGGATCTATCGTCGGCCCACCAAGCCGGAACACCGACGCCGGCTGATGCAGCGTGTTCCACCAGTCGACCGAAAATTTGATGATCGGGATGTTGATGAAGCCTACCAGGGTTATGATGGCCGCTGCCCAGGCGGCGCGCCCGGCATCGTCTAGCGCGCGGGTCAGCGCGATGATGCCGAGATACATCAGGAACAGGATGAAGACGGAGGTCAGCCGCGCGTCCCACACCCACCAGGTGCCCCACATCGGCTTGCCCCAGATCGAACCGGTGATCAGTGCAAGGGCGGTGAAGACGGCGCCGATGGGTGCCGCCGATTTCAGCGCCACGTCGGCCAGCGGATGGCGCCAGACCAGCGTGCCCAGTGCCGAGACCGCCATCAGCGTGTAACACATCATGGCAAGCCAGGCGAAAGGCACGTGGATATACATGATGCGAACGGTGATGCCCTGCTGGAAGTCCTCAGGCGCCGTGAAGCTCATATAGAGACCGACAGCGAGGACGACGGCGGCGACGCTCGCCAGCCACGGCACGACCTTGTCGGCAAGCCCGACGAACCGCGTCGGGTTGGCAATATCCATCCAGCCGGAGGGGCGTGAAGTCGCGTCGCTCATGCGGCCTTACATAGACCGCCGGCGGAGTTGCGGCAACCACAGCGGCGGTACGTCTTCTCTTCTCCCCTTGCGTGAGAAGGCGGATCGGCGCGTAGCGTCGAGCCGGACGAGGGGTGCTGGACGGAGTGAGGCGCCAATGATCGCCGTGCGCCGAAGTCTGGATTTTGGATGAAGATTTGAGCCAAGCCGGAGCACCCCTCATCCGACCTCGCTTCGCGAGGCCACCTTCTCCCGCAAGGGGAGAAGGCAAGCCGCGCTGCTCAGGCGGCTTCGTTCACCGGGCGGCTGAGGCGGCGAACCTCCTCGTCGTTGAGCAGGCCGCCGGCGCGCAGCAGGCTGGCGAAGCGACCGTTGCGCAGCGACAGTTCGGTGAACCCGCCCATCTCGACCACCCGGCCCTTGTCCATGAACACGACCAGATCGGCGTCGCGAACGGTGGTCAGACGGTGGGCGATGATGAAGGTGGTGCGGCCGCGCCGCAACTCGTCGATGGCGTCCTTGACGCGGTCTTCCGTCTCGACGTCGAGCGCGCTGGTCGCCTCGTCGAGAACCAGGATGGGCGCGTCCTTCAGCACGGCGCGGGCAATCGCGATGCGCTGGCGCTCGCCACCGGACAGCTGTCCGCCGCGTTCGCCGACGACCGTGTCGTAGCCCTCGCTCTTCGACAGGATGAAATCCTGCGCGGCGGCGGCATTGGCCGCGGCATGGACCTCGTCATAGGTCGCCTCCGCACGGCCGACGCGGATGTTGTCCTCGATCGAGCGGTTGAGCAGGCCGGCATCCTGGAACACGGTGGCGATCGAATGGCGCAGCGACTTGCGGGTTACCGTGCGGGTGTCGATGCCGTCGATCAGGATACGGCCGCTGGACGGGGTAAAGACGCGCTGCAGAAGGTTGATGAGCGTTGTCTTGCCGGCGCCCGTGGGGCCGACGATGGCGACGGTCTGGCCGGCCTGGACCTCGAACGACGCGTCGTCGACGCCCTGCCCGGAGTTGCCGAACTCGAAGCAGACATTCTCGAAACGCACGTGCCCCGTGACGTTGACGAGCTCGCGCAGCCCATCGGGCTCGGCGGCGTCGGATGCAGAGTCCTCGAGATGATAGAATTCCTCGAGCTTGGCGCGCGCCTCGGAAATCTGGTTGGCGAACGCCGACATCTGGTCGAGCCGGGCAATCAGCAGCGTGGCAAAGCCGGTAAAGGCGATGACGTCGCCGATGCGCAACTGGCCGTGCGTCACCAGATAGGCGCCAATCAAGAGCACCACCATCATCGAAATCGTCGACGACAGGCGGTGCAGCGCGTTGGCCATCGCCCACCAGTCGAGCACCGGATTCTGTGCGTCGAGCAGGTTCTTGACGTAGCGCTTCAGCGCCTCGGTCTCATGGCCGATGCGGTTGTAGCTCTGCAGGACGGCGACGTTGCTGACCGAGTCGGTCACATGCGCAAACACCTTGTGGTAGTGCCGCTCCACGGCCGCCTGGCCTTCCTTGGTGCGCCGCATCACCAGCCGTCCGATGCCGACATAGAGCGCGCCAAGCGCCAGCAGCACCATCGACATGCGGATATCCATGCTGAGCGCGGTGGGCACCAGCAGGACCAACGCAACCGCGGTGGACAGATGCTGCCGCATGAATTCCAGCCAGAGGCTGAACAGGGTCTCTACCGCGCGCAGGAGCGTGTGCAGAGAATTGGAGGTGCCGCGCTGATGATGCCAGGCCAGCGGCATGGTGATCACGCGCTCGAACGACTGGCAGAGAACCTCGCTGCGCCGCTGGTGGGCAAAGCGGTCGGCGCCGCGCGCCACCAGCACGAAGGCAATGATGTTGAACGCGCCGAGACCGGCCCACATTGCGAGTGTCGCGAATACCGAGCCGCGGTCCGAAATGGCATCGATCACCCGGCCGAACATAATCGGCTCGAGAATGGCGATAATGGCAAGCGCGACATTCGCCCCGCAGATAAACGCAACGCGTTTCCTGTCGGCAGCGAGATAACCAAGGGCTCGCCAGTAGATTTGCAGAAGTGACACTTCAGCTACTCCGCCAATTATTTATGGTGCAGTGCGTCATTTTTTGACTCGTATCGGTTGACGCGTCGCAAAACAATGCTCGTCTACCTCTTCCGTTCCCATTCCGCGAACAAAAGATGACGACGCTTCGAAATTTGCCGTGATCGTCTAACAGTTTGAGATAAAAGGTGAAATGTCAGCGTTGCGGCAAAATCATGGCAACTGGAAAGCACTGCCACATTTTTAATCAGCAAGACCCAAGGCACGACGTCTAAAGTCGTGTGCAGGCATTCAGCAAGGTCAAACGCAAATATAACCGGTAGAGGCACTTGGAGCGCCCGCGCGTGCCCTGGGGAACCCTGAGCGACGCTCCAAGTCCTTGAATCTAGGTCGGTATTCTAACGACCACCTCGGCATTGTCGCCGGCTTTTGGCTCGAAGGACGAAGATTTGGTCTTCGTGCCATTCACTTCAAGTGAGATGGCCCGGGCCTTTTTGTCGCGGACGACGCGTACCTTGATCTCGGCGCCCAGCATCTTCAGGGTTGCCGAATAGCCGTCCCAATGGCTGGGAAGTCTCGGCGTGAACTGGAGGCGCTGTCCGCGGCGCTCTATGCCGAGAATGCTCTCGACCGCAGCGCGATAAAGCCAGCCCGCCGACCCGGTATACCAGGTCCAGCCGCCTCGGCCGCCCTTGTCTTGCCCGGAATAAACATCGGCCGCGACGACATAAGGTTCCACGCGGTAGCGCTCTGCCGCGGCTTCATCGAGCGCATGGTTGACCGGATTTAGCATCGAAAGGCAGCGGTAGGCATCGTCGGTGCGACCCATCTCGGCGAGCGCAATAACGAACCATGTCGCGGCGTGCGTGTATTGGCCGCCGTTTTCACGGACCCCCGGCGGATAGCTCTTGATGTAGCCCGGGTCCTTTTCCGTCTTCGAGAAGGGCGGAGTGAACAGTTTGACGATCTTGAGCTCGTCGTCGACGAGCGCTTTCATCGCCTGCCCCATTGCCGTGGTCGACCGCGCCGGGTCGCCCTCGCCCGAAAGCACGCTCCAGGACTGGGCGATCGAGTCGATCTTGCACTCGTCCGACTTGCGCGAGCCGAGCGGCGTGCCGTCGTCGAAGCTGCCGCGCCGATACCACTCGCCATCCCAGGCAGTGCTTTCCAGCGCCCGCTTCAGCACCTCGGCGTGCTTCGTCCAGGCTTGCACGCGCTTTGCATCGCGCTCCGCCTTGGCGACAGCGGCAAATTCGCCCAGCGTCTTCAGCAGGAACCAGCCCAGCCATACGCTCTCGCCCTTGCCGTGCTCGCCGACGCGGTTCATGCCGTCGTTCCAGTCGCCGCCGAGGATCAGCGGCAACCCGGCCGGGCTGCTGCGCTTGACAGCAAGATCGAGCGCCCGCGCGCAGTGGTCGTAGAGCGAGGCTGTCTTCTTCGAGATTTCCGGGATGAAGAACGCATCGTGCTCGCCTTCGCCCAGCGCCTGCCCTTCGATGAAGGGCAGTTGCTCCTTCAGGATCGCGGTGTCACCGGTCACCAGCAGGTAGCGCGCGGTAGCGTGGGCCAGCCAGACCACGTCGTCAGAGATCATGGTGCGGACGCCGGCCTCGGTGCGCGGCAGCCACCAATGCTGCACGTCGCCTTCGGGAAATTGCCGCCGCGCCGCGTTGAGGATCTGATCGCGCGCCAGCTTGGGGTCATGCGCCAGCAAGGCCAGGGTGTCCTGCAACTGATCGCGGAAGCCGAAGGCACCGCTCGCCTGATAGAACGCAGAGCGGGCACGGATGCGGCAGGCCAGGCTCTGATAGGGCAGCCAGTGATTGACCATGGCGTCGAGGGCCTTGTCCGGCGTCTCGACCTGGATGGTATCCAGAAAACCGCGCCATGTGCGCTCGTTGTCGGCCAGCCGCTGATCGAAATCCCTGGAGCGATGGGTCTGCACCAGCGCGCTGGCCTCGTTGGGCGAGGCCGCGTCGCCGAGCAGCCAGAGCAGCGTGACGTCGCCACCGGCAGCGATGTCGATGTCGCGTGCAATGGCCGCGCACGGATCGTCGCCGGCCTCTACGCGGCCCGACAGGTCGGCGCCGCTCAGCACCGCATGCGGAAACTCGCTCGTGCCTTGCCTGCCGATGAATTCGCCGCGGTCGGCGGTGACGGAATGCACCGCACCGTCGGCGGCCAGAAAGGCGATTCGCTCGCCGAAATCGAGTCCATAGGGATTTTGCGCCAGCAATGCGCCGGTTGCGGCATCCCTCGACGGAACGATGCTTGCAGCGGTGCGCGAGCGATGGCCGCCAAGAACCCATTCCGCATAGGCGTACACGCGCAGCCGCATCGGCACCGAACCCGAATTCTGGATGCGCAGCCGCGATATCTTCACCGAATCGACGGGATCGACGACATGGGTCAGGTCCATCGACAGCGGCCCGCGTTGTGAGCGGAACGTCGAAAAACCCTGCCCGTGCCAGGTTTCGTAGGTCATTGTCGGGTCACGCACCACGGCAGCCATCGGCGAGAACGCCCTGCCACTGGCATGATCGTAGATATAGATGCCCTCGCCCGGGCGGTTGGTGACCGGATCGTTCGACCATGGCGTCAACTGATAGTCGCGGCTATTGCGGCTCCAGGTGAAGGCAGCACCTTCAGCCGAAATGTGGAATCCGAACGATGGGTTGGAGATGACGTTGATCCACGGCTGCGGCGTCGTGCGCCGGCCGGCAAGACGCACGACGTAGTGGCGTCCGTCGCCGTCGAAGCCGCCGAAACCGTTCCATTGGTCGAGCCCGCTGCCGTCGACGCGGCCCTCGATCAGTGCGTGGGCGGCAGATGCTTGCGACGTCGGCACCGGCAAGGACGGCTCGCGAAGCGCTGCAAGGTCTGCCGGCTGGAGGGCGGCGTCCCGCGCCTGCAGTGCCGCGGCCTCGGCGCGCTCGATCTGGTCGAAGATGGTGCCGTTGCGCGTATGCAGCACCACCCGAGCGACGGCGAGCAAGGTCCTGTAGGTCGTTTCCTCCATCAGATCGCGGCGCACCGCGAAGATGTGCTGGCGGGGTCCGAGTTCCTTGCCGCGCAACCGGCTGTTTTCGCACAGCGTCTCCACCGCGCGCTGCAGGTCCTGCACGTAGGATGACGCCTGCTCGTTGACGACGACAAAATCGATCATCATGCCGCGGGCGCGCATGTATTCCTGGAAGCGAAGCGCCTGGGCGACGATCTCCAGATCGGCGACATCGGCGATCCTGACCAGGAAAATCGGAAAATCGCCGGATATGCTGGTCGGCCACAGGCTGGACTGCCTGCCGAGCCCGGAGACGATGGATTCGCCCGGAAGGCGCAGGAACGGATCGGGATAGATCAGATAGCGCGCCAGCTTCTGCACATTGGCGGCGTCGGACAGACTGAGGCCAAGGTGCCGGGTCTGCACCTGCGAGCGCGTCCAGGCGAGCATCGCCTGGCGGGCGAAGCTTTCGGGATGGTCGAGCCGGGCGATGGCGGCATCCAATTCGGCGCGATGGGTACCGACGACGGTCCAGAAGGTCAGCGAAATCTTCTTGTTGGCCGGCACGCGCACCTGCCGGCGAAGCGAGGCGATCGGATCCAGGGTGAAGCCGGAATGGCCGCCAAGCTTGGCGCCGGGATCAAAGGCAGCCGCCTCGGTGATAGTGCGGCCACGGCCGATGAAGGCGCGCCTGTCGGTTTCCGCCTCGGCGTCGCGCGCCGATCCAGACGGGTCGGTGACGAAGTGCACCATGGTGACGTCGGGTTCATCCTTTTCGCGCTTGCGCCTGGTGGCGAAGATCGCGCCGTTGTTCGGCGCGATCTCGGTTTCCACGAACATCTTCGAAAAAGCCGGATGGGCATTATCGGAGGGCTCGGAGCCCAGCACCAGTTCGGCAAACGAGGTTACTTCGATATGCCGGTCGGCGGGGCCATCATTGTGGAGCGTCACCCGTCGGCCCTCACCATTGCCTTCCGAGATGACGATGCACTCGACTTCTGAACGCAGCGATCCAACCGATTTGACGAGGCTCGCCTTGTCGTCAGAAAACAGCGTCTGCGCCCGCTCGCCGGCGGCGCGCTTCGGCTCGGCGGTGGCCGACCACCAGTCGCCGTTGCTGGCGTCGCGCAGGAAAATATAGGAACCAAGGCGGTCCTCGGTCGGATCCGGCTGCCAGCGCGTGACGGCAAGGTCGCCCCAGCGGCTGTAGCCGGAGCCGGTGGCGGTGACCATGACCGAGTAGCGGCCATTGGACATGACACTGGTCGAGCGCAGCGCCCTCAGCGGATCGAGCACGATGCGGGTGTCCGGGCTTTCCAGCTCGGTCTCGTCCTTCGAGCGCTCGTCGGCCTCGGTTCTGACGGTCGCAGTCGGGATGTCGCGCGGCGCCCTTTCCTGCAGCAGCAATTCGGCCGACTCGATCACCGGATCGCTGTGGAAGCGATCGCGCAGGCGCCCTTCGAAGATCGCATCGGCAACTGCGGCAATCGACATGCCGGAGTGGTGGGCCATGTAATTGAGCACGACGGCGTGGTCGGTGCCCTCGGGGACGCGTTGCGGCGTGAAATCCACCGCGTCGTAAAAGCCGTGCCGGCCCAGCGCGCCCAACCGCCTCAGCCTGGCCAGGTTCTGCACGGATTCATGCGGCGTGAACTGCGCTGCCAGCACGGTCGCGTAAGGCGCGATTACCGTATTTTGGCCAAGGCCGCGCTTCAGGCCGAGTCCGGGCACGCCGAAATTGGTGTACTGATAGGTCAGTTCACGGTCGCGGGCGTTGTAGGCCGCTTCCGAAATCCCCCAGGGAACGTTCCTCGAACGGCCATACTGGATCTGGCGCTTGATGATGAGCTTGCTGGTCTGGTTGAGAATGCTGCCTTGCGGTTCCTTCATCACCAGGGGCGGCATCAGATATTCGAACATCGAGCCGGACCAGGACATCAGTGCGCCCTGGAAGCCGATCTCGACGATCGGCCGGCCGAGCCGGAACCAGTGCTCGGTCGGCAAATCGCCCTTGGCGATGGCGAACAGGCTGGTCAGCCGCGCCTCGGAGGCCAAAAGATCGTAGCAGCTTTCGTCGAGCTGATGCTCCTCGACCCGGTAACCGATCGACAGGAGCTTGCGTTCGGGCCGCATCAGGAACGAGAAATCCATCTCGAAGGCGAAACGGCGCGTGCGCTCGCGCAACGTCAGAAGCTTGGCCCGCAATGCCGCGACGGCGTTTTCGTCGCTGTGCGCGTCGTGCACATGCGCCTCGCAGGTGGCTTCGAGCCTGGCCGCCCAATCGGCGATGGTGTCGCTCTGGGTCGACGCGGCCTCGGTGTGGATGGCTGTCGCGAGCTTGCGTATCTCGCCGGCCAGGACGGCCAGGTTGATGGTACGGATCGACGCCATCTCCGGCTGCGCCTTGATCAATTCTACCGCCCGCCGCATGCCGTCGAGACGATCGGCGAGCCGCTGGCGCAAGGGCCGCAATTGACGCCGGTCGTCGGGCAGTTCCTCAAGGCTTTCGTCGAGGATGGTGACAGTATCGAGGATGCCTTCGAAGTCGCCCTGCACATGCACCGACGGCGCTTCGGCCCATTCGGCGCAGGCTGCGGCCACGGCCACCAGATGGCCGGCGAGATTGCCGCTGTCGACCGCCGAAATGTACAGCGGGTAGAGCGGCTTCAGGGTCGTGGTGTCGTACCAGTTGAAGAGATGACCGCGATCGCGCGGCATGCTCTCGATGGTCGACATGGTCGCGTCGATGCGGTTGACGGCGTCGGAGAGGCTGATCCAGCCGAAGTCGCGTGCCGAAATCACCGACAGCAGGTAGACGCCGATGTTGGTCGGCGAGGTGCGGGGCGCCACCACGGGGGCCGGGCTTTCCTGGAAATTATCCGGCGGCAGATGATGATGCTCGGCCGTCACGAAGGTCTCGAAATAGTGCCATGTACGCCGCGCCACGGTGCGCAGCGCGTGGATGTCGGCGGCCGATATGCGCAGGCGGTCCTCGGTTTCGGCCGAACGGCTGATCCAGCAGGCGATGGCGGGCGAGCCGATCCAGAACAAGGCGAAGAAGAAGGCGACGAAGGCGCCGGTGGAATCGGCCAGCACCGGGACGGCGAGGCCGACGACGCCGATGATCACGGCGCCGTACATGATGCTGTAGTAGGAGCCGAGATCGTTGTCGCTGCCCTTGTGTGCCTGCGAGGCGGTGCGCCATTCGAGCAGGTTCTGGCGGCTGACGAACAGGCGGTAGAGCGTGCGGATGATTGCGTCGCCCATCATCCAGGCTAGGTGTGCCATCAGGACAATCTTCAGCGCCACCAGGGCGGTACCGAAGGCAACATCGCGTGCCAGCGCCGAGAAATGGCCGCGTGGCGTCTGATCGCCGCTCTTCGGCAGGATGGCGTTGACGATATCGAAAGTGGGCGCCATGAACAGCGTGAGGATCAGCAGCGCCTGCCATTGCGCGGCCTGCGTGAAGGGCAGCAGCGTCCAGCCGGCGATCGCGGCCATCACCCAGAAGATCGGCGTCACCGAGCGGCGCAGATTGTCCACCATCTTCCAGCGCGACAGCGCCGGCACGTTTGAGCGCGGGCCAAGGATGAAGCCCAGAAGCTGCCAGTCGCCGCGTGCCCAGCGATGGTGGCGCGACGCATCGACCGAATAGCGGGTCGGATAGTCCTCGACCAGTTCGACGTCGGTGACCAAAGCCGATCGCGCCAGTGCGCCCTCGAGCAGATCATGGCTGAGGATAGTGTTTTCCTCGATGCGGCCCTTCAGCGCCGCCTCGAAGGCGTCGACGTGGTAAAGACCCTTGCCCGTGAAGGAACCGTCGCCGAAGATGTCCTGGTAGAGGTCCGACACCGCAAAGACGTATGGATCGAGCCCGCGATTGGCGGAAAAGACACGCTGAAAGAACGATGCCTCGTCGCCGCTGGTCAGCGACGCGGTGATGCGCGGCTGCAGGATGGAATAACCTGCAGTAACCTCGCGCCGTGCGACATCGAAATGCGGACGGTTGAGCGGGTGGCAAAGCTTGCCGGCCAGCGCAGCGACGGCGTCGCGGGTGGTGCGGGTGTCGGCGTCCAGGGTCATCACGTGGACGACGCTCTCCGGCAATGGCACTTCCAACGGCAAGAAGGTGGTGTCGCTGTCGCCGCGCAGCAGAAGGTTCAATTCGTGCAGCTTGCCGCGCTTGCGCTCCCAGCCCATCCAGACGCCTTGCGATGCGTTGTAGAGCCGGCGCCGATGCAGCAGATAAAAGCGCGGCGCGCCTTCCGAGGGATAGCGGGCGTTCAGCCTGGCGATTTCGGCGCGGGCGAATTCGAGGATTTCGACATCCGCCGTATCGATCTCGGTCTTCGAGTCCGGCCAGTCGGAAAGCAGCGCGAAATAGACCTCACCTGCCGTGTTGGCGAGGTGATGCACCTCGATGTTGCGGATGTTCTCCTCGACATCGTCGCGCGAGCCGATCAGCGACGGCACCACCACCAGCGTGCGCGCCTCGGGCGGCACACCGTGCCTGAAATCATAGCCGACGAGACGTGTCGGTTTCAAAAACAGCGAGACGACGGTATTGAAGAATGCGAGCGCGCCTTCGCTGGCCGGCACCGCGAACAGGGCCAGCATCAGGACGATCGACGGCACCGATAGGCCGAGATTGGCAAGCGCATTGCCGGAAACGACCAGAAGCAGGACCGTCAGCAAAAACACCGGCACGACGATGCCCAGCCATCCGGTCTTGCGGAACGTCCGGTTCAGCGTCTTGCCGATGGTCGGCCGGTAGCCGATCGACCGCTCGAGCTCCTGCCGGCGCGGGCCGACCAGAAAGAAGCCGACGTCGGTGTGAGCGATCGGACCGCTTTCGGAGCCCGGTGCATCGGCAGCATGGCCGGCGAGCTCGATCGCCCTTTCGGCAACGCGAAATTCGGAGAGATCGGAACGGCGCGCCAGCTCCTCGATCGCAGTCCGGTATTGGTCGCGCGAAAAGAAATCGAGGGCGGCGAAATCGGTGCGTTCGCGCAGCAAGGTGTCGATGCGGCTGACGCCCTCGAACCACACCGTCCAGTCGACGTCGTTGATCAGGCGCAGGCCGCGGATGATGTTGCCGGTGGTCACGTTGCCGCTGGACAGCGTGTGGTGCTCGCTGAGGATGATCTCCTCGGCGTCGGAGCCGGTCCTTTCCAGCTCGCCCTCCAGCCATTCCAGCGCCCTGCCGGCATTTTGCGAGCCGTCACGCAGCCGGTAGAGCAATTGGGTGGCGAAGGTGGTGTCCTGCGCATGGGCGCTGTAGTGGGAAAGTATCGCCTGCCGGTCGGCGCTGTCGTCCGTCGCCAGCACACGGTCGGCGACCTCGTTGGCGATCTGGCGCAGTTCCCGCGTGCGATTGACGCGGACCGCGATGCGGCGAAGGTTCTCGATCAGGACGAAGCGCAGCAGCGACGGCAGCGCCCATAATTCGCCGATCTTCAGCGGCTCGACGGACTGGAAGCCTTCGACGATCGCCTTGAACATGGCCGACGAGACGGAACTGTCGGAATGCGCGACATAGGTCCACGCGACCGCCAGTGCGCGCGGCACGCTGGATCCATCCGACAGTTTCAGCGTCGGCAACTGGCGATAGAAGCGGCGCGGCAGGTCGCGCTTGACCTGAAAAATGGTCTCCTCGACTAGGTAGTTGTTGTCGAGCAGCCACTGCGCCGCGGGCGTGATCGTTTCGCCCCTCGCCTGGGCAGCGTTGGTGGAACGGTAGACATCGAGAATCTTCCTGGCGCTGTCACGAATGCGCGCCTGAAAATCGAAAGGCGTCAGACCGAACAAGTCCTTGGCATCGCCATTGGCAAGGGCTGCGCCCAAAGCGCGCAGCCGATCTTCCGGCAGGAAATGGGAGCGTATCGGCTCGTCGGTGACAGCCGGGAAGCTGGCGCTCGTCTTTTCGATCTGTGCGAGATTGGTCTGGATATTCATCTAAGGTTCCGTGTTGGGGACGCAGTGCGGCGTCACCGCCACGGCAATGTCCCTAAAACCGGTCCAAATGCAATTGGTTGCATCGCAACACTTGGCCGAAAGTTTGTTTCCGCACCACGACAAGATGCCGTCTCTCGACAACTTCCAGGCGAGCACTATGAGCATCGTTTCGGCTTCTGATCGGCGGAAGATTCAGGCTTTTTCGTGATGCAGCGACCAGCTTACGCGATATTTGGCCGGCGTCACGATCATGTTTGGAAACAGACGTTAATCGTTGCCGGCAGTGCGGTCGATGCGGATCACGAACAGCATCGCCGGCCGGACCGCATCCAGGCGCAGTTCCGGCGCTTGCGCCCCGAGCAACAGCGCATCGAGCGGCCCCAATTGCATGGGCGCCGCGCCGGCCACGCTGAGTTCGCCGTCGACGCACAGAATAAGTGTTTCATCGGCCTCGGCCTGGATCTCCGTCGGAGCCGAAATCAGCAGGCGCCTTACCGTGTGGGTCGCCCGGGCGCGGCGGGTCATGACGTTGAGGTCGATGATCGGGCCGGCGATCAGCGTAGCTTGCGTCGGCACGTCGGCCGGAAAGGCAAGCGGGTCGGAAGCCTTGGTGATTTCGACCGGCGGCCGGCCGGCGATATCGAGGACCATGCCCTCGCCTTCCAGCAAGGCCAAGGTCCGGTCGACGCCGGCGAAGCCGGAGAACGGGCCGCTGCCCTCGACGCGGGCCATCGAGACGCGCCAGTCGAAATCGTCGAGCCCGGCACCTGGCGGCGACACGACAATCTCCGTCGTGACCCCGCCGCCGTTCTTCCACGGCATCGACCGGTATTCGGCTGCCCGAAGGATGCGCAAGGCGCGGCTCAGTCCAAAATGCCGGGCAGGTTGAGCTGGTTCTCCCTGGCGCACTCGATCGCGATGTCATAGCCGGCATCGGCGTGGCGCATGACGCCGGTCGCCGGGTCGTTCCACAGAACCCGCTCCAGGCGCTTCGCCGCCTCGCGCGTGCCATCGGCGACGATGACCATGCCGGCATGCTGCGAAAAGCCCATGCCGACGCCGCCGCCATGGTGCAGCGACACCCAGGTGGCGCCGGACGCGGTGTTGAGCAGGGCGTTGAGCAGCGGCCAGTCGGAGACGGCATCCGAGCCGTCCTTCATTGCCTCCGTCTCGCGGTTCGGCGAGGCGACCGAGCCGGAATCGAGGTGATCGCGGCCGATGACCACCGGTGCCTTCAGTTCGCCCCTGGCGACCATCTCGTTGAAGGCGAGGCCGAGCCGATGGCGATCGCCGAGCCCAACCCAGCAAATGCGCGCCGGCAGGCCCTGGAAGGCGATGCGCTCGCGCGCCATGTCGAGCCAATTGTGCAGATGGGTGTTGCCGGGCGTGAGTTCGCGCACTTTGGCGTCGGTCTTGTAGATATCCGCGGGGTCGCCGGAAAGTGCCGCCCAGCGGAACGGGCCGATGCCGCGGCAAAACAGCGGACGGATATAGGCCGGCACGAAACCTGGGAAGGCAAAAGCATTCTCGAAGCCCTCCTCCTTCGCCACCTGGCGGATGTTGTTGCCGTAATCGAGCGTCGGCACGCCGGCGTTCCAGAACGCCACCATCGCCTCGACGTGCTCGCGCATCGACGCGCGGGCAGCTCTTTCGACGGCCTTCGGGTCGCTGCTGCGCTTCTCGCGCCACTCGGCCAGCGACCAGCCCTTGGGCAGATAGCCGTTGAGCGGGTCATGCGCCGAGGTCTGGTCGGTGACGATGTCGGGGCGCACGCCGCGCCGCACCAGTTCCGGCAGGATGTCGGCGGTGTTGCCGACGAGGCCGACCGATTTCGCCTCACCGGCTTTGGTCCAGCGCTCGATCTTTTCCAGAGCCTCGTCGAGCGTGTCGGCGCGTTCGTCGACGTAGCGGGTGCGCAGCCGGAAATCGATGCGGTCGGGATCGCATTCGACGGCCAGGCAGCAGGCGCCGGCCATGACCGCGGCGAGCGGCTGGGCACCGCCCATGCCGCCAAGGCCGCCGGTCAGTATCCACTTGCCCCTGAGATTGCCGCCATAGTGCTGGCGGCCGGCCTCGACGAAGGTCTCATAGGTGCCCTGCACGATGCCTTGCGTGCCGATGTAGATCCACGAGCCGGCCGTCATCTGGCCGTACATCATCAGGCCCTTTCTATCGAGCTCGTTGAATTTCTCCCATGTCGCCCAGTGCGGCACCAGGTTGGAATTGGCGATCAGCACGCGCGGTGCATCGGGATGGGTGCGGAACACGCCGACCGGCTTACCGGATTGCACCAAAAGCGTCTCGTCGTCGCCAAGCGTCTTCAGCGAGGCAACGATGCGGTCGAAATCGTTCCAGGTGCGCGCCGCCCGGCCGATGCCGCCATAAACGACCAGTTCATTGGGGTTCTCGGCAACATCGGGATCGAGATTGTTCATCAGCATGCGCAACGGCGCTTCCGTCAGCCAGGTGCGGGCGTTGAGCTCGCTGCCGCGCGGGCTGCGCACTTCACGGATGTTGTGGCGAGGATCGGTCATGATTGTCCCTTTCGAATGAAGCGCGCCGCGCGTCAGCGCTCGGCCCAGGCGATCGCGGTTTCCAGGATCTTTCTCAGCGTGACGCGGATTGGCGCCGCGAATTCGGCATCGTAAGGCACCGGCCAATTGCCGGGCATGCCCTTGCCTTCGGGCTCGCGCAGATAGCCGCGGTTGGACAGCTCCATCTGCAGCGCGTGGACGCCGTTTTGCGGCTGGCCGAAATGGCGCGTGATCCAGCCGCCCTTGAAGCGGCCATTGACGACGAAGCTCTCGCCGGTTTCGCCCAGAATCTGCCTGACTTTCTCCTGCAGCGTCGGATCGGCGCTCTTGCCGTCGTTGGTGCCGAGATTGAAGACCGGTAATTTGCCTTCGAATAGGCGCGGCAGCACCGAACGGATCGAATGGCAGTCATAGACGACGATCTTCCCATGCAAAGCGTGCAGCCTGTCGATCTCGGCCTGCAGCGCGGCATGATAAGGCACGAAGAACTTCTCGCGGCGCTCGTCGATCTCCGACGGTCCCGGCTCTTCACCTTTGCGGTAGAGTGGATCGCCGTCAAATGTCTCGGTCGGACAGAGCCCAGTCGTCGTCTGGCCGGGATAGAGCGAGGCGCCGGACGGATCGCGGTTGACGTCGATGACGGTGCGCGAAATCGCCGTATGCACAACGGCCGCGCCGAGGTCTTCTGCGAAGTCATAAAGCTTGTCGATCCACCAGTCGGCGTCACGGCGGCCGAGCCAGGGCGAGATTAGCCGGCTGTCGAGGCCGGCGAGATCGATGCCGGTATGCGGGATCGAAACCAGCAAGGGTGCCGTGCCTTGGGTGACGGTGAGCCAGGAGGGCGAGGTCATCGGAAGTCTCCGCGTGACAGAACGCAACTCTGCGACCGTCTTTGAACACCGATCTCGCTTTTTGCTGGTTGCGACGTATTTTGTTCTTGCTTTGTGCCGGCAGCTATGCTAATAATTTGGCTATGGTGCTGATTCAGCCCGACGACCCGCCCTTGAGGCGGGTTTTTTGTTTCTGACTTTGAAAGTTTCGGTGTTGCCGGGCTGAGGTTGGCGGGACAGCGCCCCCCTCTGTCCTGCCGGACATCTCCCCCTCCAGGGGGGAGATTGGCTATCATCTCTACTTTCGCCAATCTCGTAGGATGCAGAAAGGGCGCAGTCCCCGAAGCTGCCAATCTCCCCCCTGGAGGGGGAGATGTCCGGCAGGACAGAGGGGGGCGCGACGGAACACGACCCATCGCGGCGTAACGCGGCGATAACAGTCTCATGACGCAATCCCCGGCAGT
>NZ_JAMYUY010000036.1:0-26602 GCF_040323385.1 Mesorhizobium sp. M0045 | reverse complement strand
AGCAAATCACTCAAGGCGGCACCTCCTGCCACCTTGAATCACCCAACAGAGATCAACTCAACAAATTAATGGGTCCTGACCCTAGCTGAAATGTAACGGAGTAAGCGCGCTACGGCCTGTTCGGCTTTCCGCTTACACCGATCCAACGAAGACCATGCATCGGCGGCGCGGTCTGCTAACCCCATGTTTTGACGAGGTATTCTATATCTGAAGGGCAGAAAAAGTTATTGCGACAATAGAGAGAAGACGCCTTAAGCAAGACTTTCAAAATCGTTAACATAGTTATTTTTCAGTGTATGCTGACAGGCGATCAAGGCGTGATGTTGCCCTGTCGGGGGGGCGAGTAAAATGCAGACTGTGATGAGTCAAAAGCTGGCAAGCTATGGCCAGTGGACCTACCGTGGTGCCTGGGCCCTAGAGATTGCGGCCGCAGCGATTGGTCTTACGACAGGTGTAGCATTAGGCGTACAAGCGTTTTCTGCAAGCGAGTCTGTCACTGCAATGGATTTGACGCTCGCCAGTGCACCCTTCCTCATGGTGGCAATCGCGGAGCTCACCAAGATACCGATAGCTACACTGCTTGTCAGCGCGTCTTGGCTCTGGAAGCCCATAATCTTGGTCTTCCTCCTGGTTCTGGCAGGCATCACTTTCGAAACTGTCTTTATGGGGATGGAGAGGGCAGGCGCATTGCGTCAGCTGCGTTATGAGGAGCTCGTAAACAAGATTGATGCCCTTGAGCAGGAAGCGACAAAGCTCGCCTCTGCTGACGAACTTGGTCGAAGAGCCGATCAGGTCGATCAAGCCCGTTCCGAAATTGAGCAGCTGACCTCTCTTGCGGAAAAATCGCGTGCGACCTTTCAGTCGCAAATTGCCGAGGCCAATGCGGAATTGGAGGGAACGACAGCCCTTACTCCAGAGGCCTCGCGTGTTCGCGATCAAGTGGATGAGAAAAACGCGGTTCGATCGGCGCTGATTCAACAGCGTGATCGCGAAGTTAAAGACGCTGTCGATCAGTTTGAGCGCCAACGCGACAGCTTTGTTGAACGTATCAAGATGGCGCGCGATTCAGGCGACAGCGACTCGGCACGCAGGCTAGAATCGGAAGTGGCTAAACTTGCCAACCCCCGCACGAAAATTATCACCAAGTTCGACACTCGGATTGAGCCGCTCGATCAAGAGATTGCTGCGCTGCGCGAAAATTTCGATCGTTTGCGGGCAAATAGCCCTCCTATGACTACTGACCAGAGGCAGAAGCTTGTCGATAGGCGTTCGTCTCTGGAGCAAACGCGCGATAGTGATGCCGCGGCTTGGCAGCGTCGATTGGATGAAGCGGGCAAACGGCTCGCAGATGCCCAGGCGGCAGAAGCCAACAAGGCAAACACCTCGGCGCAAAACCAGGTCAGACAGGACCAGATTGCCAAAGCCCTCAGCGCCTTGGCCAAGGAGCGGATCCCAATGGCGCGAACAGATCAGGTCCGCCGTATTGCCTCCCGCTGGTACGGCAGCAAACCTGAACTGGTGACTGAGGCACAGGCCGGAATAATCTCTGTGATTTGGTTCGGCTCGCTCGCGCTCATCGCCGCGCTCGCGGGACCAATTACGGCAATGGTCGCTCTAGCGCTCCAGCGCATTGCCGCCCGAGAAGAGGACAATTCAGAGAGCAAGACTTCCAGGCTGCTCCGCAGAATGCTTCTGAGTTGGCGTTGGCGCCGAATTCGAACGATTAAGGTACCAGTTGAAGTTATGGTCGAGAAAGAGGTTGAGAAGCGGGTTGAGGTGCCTGTGGAAAAGGTTGTCAAAGAGATCCTCTATGTTCCGCTCTTCACCGATGATCCCGAAGTCCTTCGCAAGGCCCTCGACCAGGATTTGCCGCCTGAGGTTTCAGACCTCGTAACGGTATCAATGAAGGGTCGCAAAAGTGCTCGTCCGGCATAACACCACCCTGCTTGAGCAAGCCGTCGATCTCGCCGTCAAAAGGTCAGCGATTCCAACCTTGCAGGCTCAAGCCGCGGCCCAAGAGAAGACAGCCCGAGCGACCGCCTTTCGCCGAATGGCGACTGGCGGAGCCATTGCAGTGGCGGCGGTCGGGATTGGGCTAGGCATCAATCTTGGTCTATGGGACAAAACCTTGCCGGAGCCGGCGGCTTTGCCGACCATAGAGCAGCCAAGCGATCTCACCTCCCCAAAAGACGAGCCGCCTATTCCTGTTCCAACTCCAAAGCCAACTCAGGAGCAGGCGCCCCAGGCTGACGTCCCTACCAAGCCTGACGTGGTGACCGTCGACTTCAACAAGTTCGCCACCAAGAACGTCGAGTTCCAAGGCACCACTTGGGAGTTAATCACAGGTCACCACTTCAAGGATGAGAACGACGAAACCTGGGACCGAGCGTGGTGTTACTCTCGGCGGAGTGTGAACGGCGTAGACGTAAATGTATCATTGGCAGCTCGTTCTGCCCCGACAGCGCCACCAGCCGGGCCTGGTGCTGCTGCGCAGACGCTTCAGTTGGTCGGCCTTAATGATTCATCCGCCGTCGATCTTGCAACAAGATGCGCGTGGCTGGATGGTCGCACATTTGCGTCTTCAGACATCATTCCTGACCCGTCACGAGAGCAGGCAGCAACTGTCCCCGCAGAAACTCCTGCGACAGAGGTCGATCCAGATAGTGGATTTGTTGTCGTGTCCGGGTGGGACGCGATCGGAAACGACCTGCCGGATATGCCAATTAGGAACGTGAGTTCTGAGCAGTGTCAAACCGCCTGCGATACCGACTTCAGGTGTCTAGCGGTTACTTATAACACGAAATTTCGAGCTTGTTTCATGAAAGGGGACGCATCGCTACTGGTCAAAAGCGAAGAGTCGATCATGGCCGCAAAGAAAGTGGTCGAGAGCAATTTGCGCTACTCGAATTCGGTGTTCGCCATAAAAACGGAAATTTCTGGCAATGCCTATTGGACCTCTCCGCTCCGATATTCCGACTGCATACTGCAATGTGCAAACGACAAATCCTGCTTAGGGTTCAATTTCCGCAAAAAAGAAAGTGCGTGTGTCCTTTTCAACAGCATAACCCAATCCGCTGATAATGCAGCGGTCGCATCTGGCATCAAGAGCGTCGCCAACTAAAGTTGAAGCAAAGCACCTATCCTCAAGGAGCGATTGAAGCCAGGCCACTTGTCAAAGAAAGTGGCTAGTCTAGCCACGATAACCTTGGGGTTAGCGGCAGGAATGTTCTTCGACGAAGCTCTAACAGAATGCAAAGTGGAGCCAACTGAGGCATCTCAGAGAAAGAATTATCGTCGGCGCATTGCGGGACCGTCTGACTGAATGTCAAAAATGGGGCCGAAAGCAGTCAGGCGGCTTAAGGCTACCGATTCGCGAAGACCAGACGTTCGCTGGCGCGAGAAGCGTCGTAGCCGTTCCGCTCGAAGAGGCTACTTGCCCGAAGGCACTGACACATCCATTTCTGGACGTAGCTGGAAATGAAGTTCGAGCATCGCCACATCAGCATACGGACCGGCAGTCTGATGGCACATGTCATTGATAACAATCTTTGCGACCGACGAAGCGTCTCGCGACTGCCGTTGATGTTTGAGGAGTGTGAATGACGGTACGCTTTGCATTTGACAACAGCTATGCTCGGCTGCCGAGCTCGTTTTATGCGCGTGTTTCCCCGACCCCGGTATCCGCACCGCACCTCCTCAAGCTTAACCAGGAGCTGGCCGTCCAGCTCGGGCTCAACCCGGTAGAACTCGCCACGCAGGCGGGTGTTGAGATTCTTGCCGGCAAACGGATTCCCGAAGGTGCCGAGCCGATCGCTACCGCCTATGCCGGACACCAGTTCGGCCAGTTCGTGCCGCAGCTCGGCGACGGAAGGGCAATCCTGCTAGGCGAGATCGTCGATCAGGAAGGAGTGCGCCGGGATATCCAGCTAAAGGGCTCCGGCCGAACACCGTTTTCCCGCGGCGGCGACGGGCGGGCGGCGCTTGGCCCCGTTCTGCGCGAGTACATTGTCAGCGAGGCCATGGCGGCTCTTGGCATTCCGACCACTCGGGCGCTTGCTGCGGTTATGACGGGTGATGAGGTGATACGAGAAACCTACCTGCCAGGCGCAGTGCTGACACGGGTCGCATCCAGCCACATGCGGATCGGAACCTTCGAATTCTTCGCGGCGCGCGGGGACGTGGATGCGGTGAGGGCTCTCGCTGATCACGCGATCGCCCGGCACTACCCGGATGCCGCGGGTGCTGCTCGCCCCTACCTGGCACTGCTGGAAAGTGTGATTGCGCGCCAAGCGAACCTCGTAGCGCAGTGGCTGCTCGTCGGCTTCATTCACGGGGTTATGAACACCGACAACATGTCTATCGCCGGCGAGACGATTGACTATGGCCCCTGCGCTTTTCTGGACATCTACAATCCCAAGACCGTATTCAGCTCGATCGACCAGTTAGGTCGCTACGCTTATGCCAATCAGCCTGCGATCGCCCAGTGGAACCTGACGCGGCTGGCGGAGTGTCTGCTGCCCCTCCTGGCTGAGGATCAGGACAAATCCGTGGAGCAGGCCCAAGAGGCGCTTTCTGCCTTCGCAGCACGGTTCAGCGACGCGTATAATAGTGGCTTGCGTAGCAAGTTGGGACTTTTGTCGGAGCGGGAGGGCGATCTTGCGCTGACGCAGGATCTTCTCGATCGGATGGTCGCTGGCAAGGCGGACTTCACCCTGACTTTCCGACGCCTGAGCGAGGCCGCTATGGGACCCGAAGGCGACGTCGCGGTGCGCAGCCTCTTCGAAGACCCTGCCCCATATGACGACTGGGCCGAGCGCTGGCGCAAACGGCTCGGGCAAGAGCCGCAGGAAGGTTCAGCGCGCCGGGCTTCCATGCAGCGCGTCAATCCGGCCGTTATCCCCCGCAACCACCGCGTTGAGGCGGTCATCGCGGCCGCCGTGGAGAAACAGGAGCTCGGACCGTTCGAGGACCTTCTGACCGTGCTCGGCAAGCCATACGAAGTCCAGCCAGGCTTCGCGAGCTATGCCGAGCCACCACCGCGCGATGGCCGCGTCTATAAGACCTTTTGTGGGACCTGAACCTGAGGTTCGTTGCGAAGAGATGCGTTGGATGACGAAAAAGAGCGCTCGATCGCGCGAGCGACGTTCCGGCTAGCATTCCAAGCTTTGCGCTCCGGCATCGCAGGATCGTGCTGGAAATGTCCCATCGTGCTTCTCCTTCGGGCACTATCGGCCGGAAGGGAAGCGAAAGGGGACAGTCGGCAGCGGGGCCGTTTGCCGACCTTCCGGTTCTGGGTCGACGGCAGCGGATAGCCGCCATTTCAATCGGCTGTCCTAGTTGGAATGAAAACGAAAGTTCAATCTCATCGAGCCAGCCATCGCCAATCCTTTTCCCAAAGGGGTGAGAGTGATAGAAGCGGGTTCTGCTGGGAGGCCCTCGTAGGCCGAAGACGCGGCCACCGAAGGGGCGGACGGTTGCTCTCGGCCTCGATCTCCGAGTTTTCACAGGAAGTTGCGTGTGAACGAGGGGCTGGTTATGCATTTGGCTACCGGAAGCACCCTTATGAAAACTGGGCATTAAGGAAGACAGCCTAAAAATGCACAGTCAGTAGACTGCGGCATTTTTATCGGAGCCTCTGGCGGCGGCCTCCTTTTGGCTTATCATTGTGAGAGAGAGAGGACGCCTGCGGCGCGAGTCGTTGGTGGAAGTAGCGAGATTGGAGATGACAAGAACCGGAGCGATACGTAGGACAGAAGACACTGGCTATTCCGGTGACCGTACGTCCTCGCAGTTTTCCCTGCAGGCCCTGGTGGCTGAGGCGCGTGCCCAGCAGCAGAACGGGATCGCCGAGCGTATCGTCGACGCGATGGCCTCCGACAGCAGGAAACGAAGAAGCGTGGCCCGCCCGCAAAGTTATCATGTCCCGCTGGAACTGAGCGAAATGCTCGTTGAGCTCAAGGCAGATCGCAGGCTCAAGGACCTGATCCTGTCTCCCGAGGTCTCGACAGAGGTGCAGGAATTCATCAGCGAGTACGCCGACATGGCGTTGCTGAGGTCGCATGGCCTCGAGCCGCGACACAAAGTGCTGCTCGTAGGCCCGCCCGGGACGGGCAAGACGAGTCTGGCCGAAGTCTTGGCCCATGAGCTGAGGATGCCGTTCTATGTCGTGAGATACGACGGCCTGATCGGCAGCTTCCTTGGTGAGACGGCCACTCGCCTCCGCAAGCTCACCGATTTCGTGGCCAGCCAGCGATGCGTCGTGTTCTTCGACGAATTCGACACCGTCGGCAAGGAACGGGGTGACACTCAGGAGACCGGCGAGATCAAGCGCGTCGTCAGTTCGCTCCTCCTTCAGATGGACTCGATCCCAACGAACTGCGTGATCGTATGTGCCACGAACCACCCCGAACTTCTCGACCGCGCTGTGTGGCGGCGGTTCGAGCTCCGGGTGGACGTACCCCTGCCAGGGTCGCAGGAAATTTCGCAATGGTTTAACAGACTACGCAAGGACTTCGGTGCCGCCATCGCATCAGTTGAGAAAGAATTCGTCAGCACGTTGAATGGAATGAATTTCTCGGATATCGAAGCCTTTACCTTGGATGTTAGGCGAAAGATCGTTCTGTCCCGAGGAAAGCTTGCGGCCGATCAAGCACTAGCTGAAGGGTTGGCGAAGCTACGGCAGAAGCGGTCAACGCCGGGGGAGACGGATCATAGCAGACAGACCGATAATAAGGATCCGTCGAAGAGACGACGTATTAAGGCGGATAAAAGGCCGCCGGAAGGCCCGCTTCCCGAGGGCACGCTCATCTGAGGAGCAATCGAGGCGCCTTGCCCCGGGCATAGCCCTCATTAGGGATTCGCTTGCGGCCCAGGCTTCGACGAATCCCGTCTTCGCATCGCCCGAACGCGCCCTGGTTTTCGAGACCATAGGTCCCGTAGACAGGTTCGTCGCCGCCGCATCTCAGCTGGGATTCGAATGGCTGACGGAAGACTACGCTGGCTCGGAGCCTGATACAGTTAGCGACGACAACGCAGTGCTGGACGACCTTCCGGCGGACGATCCGGCGATGGCTCGTCTTTACCTCACCATGCCAACTGAGAACGGCATGCGCCAACTGCTGGCAATGTGGCGGAGATTCGAGACGAAGCTCGCACCCAGGGAGGACGAGAAGGATTGGTGGAAGATATTCGGTTACCTGTCGAAGATCCGCGTCTGGAACGCAACGGACCGCATTGAACCGGCGACGCAGTTGTTCATCGACCGCCGCATGGCCCGTGACGCCGCGGGACCTGTCCGGCTTGAACTCGACCTCTGGTTCCACGAGGACGAAAGCGTTCGCATGAAGGCCAAGGAGTCGCTGGAAGGAATCCTTGCCGCGATTGGCGGCAGGATTGTCGACTTCGTCACCATTGAGCCAATCCGCTACCAGGTCGCGCTGATCGAGGTTCCAGCCCAGCAGGCCGTGGATCTCCGCTCCCGGACAGGCGCCCTGGCCAATGCCGACCAAGTTATGTCGATCCGGCCGCAGTCTCTGTATTCCGCGGCTCCGCTGAGTGAACCGATAGAGTCCGAACAAAATTCTGCACAGGGGCCGGTGCAAGAACTCCGCCCCGCGGTCGCGGCGATCCTCGACGGTTATCCTATGCAGAACCACGCCCTGCTGGCCGGCAGGGTCGACGTCGTCGAAGTGGACATCACGGGCGACTCGGTCCCTGTCGAGCGTCGCTTCCACGGGACCGCGATCGCATCGCTCGTGCTTCACGGCGACCTCGCGAACGGCGAGGACCCTCTGACACGGAGGCTCAAGGTGGTCCCTGTCTTGGCCGCACCGCAACACCTGAATGACGAACGCACCCGCGAGGATCTGCTTCCCCTCGGCGTCATCTACCGGGCGGTAGTGGCGCTCAAAGAGGACGATGGCCTTTTTGGACCATCCGGTCCCGATGTCCTGATCATCAACCATTCGCTTTGTGACGCCGAAGGGCCATTCGTCCGGCGGCCCACCCCATGGGCAAAGCTGCTTGACTGGCTCTCCGAAAAGTATGGGATCCTTTTCGTAGTCAGCGCCGGGAACATCACGGGACAGTTCCCTTCGGGCTATTCCGACCACGCCTCGTTCAACTCCGCCGCCCCGCTCGAACGGCAGATCGCTCTCCTCCGCGCGGTCGAAGCCAGTAAGGGGATGCGCAGCATTCTCAGTCCGGCTGAAGCCATGACCGCCCTCAGCGTTGGCGCCGTCCACGCGGACGGAGCAGGAGACTGCCCGTCTGAAGCGATGGACCCTTTTTCTGCCGTTGGCGTCACCAACATAGGCTCCGCTATCGGTCCGGGGATCAACCGCGCGCTAAAACCCGACATCGTGGAAGCGGGAGGAAGACAGGTTGCGAACGCTTCTAACCAGCCGGCCGGGCATCATATATGGCCCAGCGAGATTGGCCACATAGGCCTGAAAGCCGCCGCACCCGATCCCTTCACCGGATCCTCCTCCAAGACGAGGCGTTCAACAGGAACCAGCAACGCGGCCGCGCTCGTTACCAGAGCCGGCGTGCGGATCATCGATGCGCTGGAAGAAGTGCTGGCCGAAGACGGGACAGCGCTCCGGGATTTCAGTCGGGCATCCCTTGCGACGAGAACCCTCCTGGTGCACGGCGCGAGCTGGGGCGACGCCGGGACCTTGCTGGAGGCCGCATATCCACCCCCGGGATTGGGCCAGTGGCGGAGGCGCAGGGGTATCATCACAAAGTTCCTGGGATATGGCAGGCCGAGCTACGATCAAGTGATCGAAGGCGCGAGCAACAGGGTCACGCTACTTGCCGATGACGAGATCAGGCATGAACAGCTTCACGAGTATCGCGTACCGATTCCGACGAGCATGGTCCGGTCACGGGAAATCCGCAGAATCACGATGACGCTCTCCTGGATGCCTCCGATGCATCCGACCTCCATCGCCTATCGCGGAGTGACGTTGGACGTGGTGGATCAGGCGGGACAGCGCAAGTTCTGGCGCGGAGTGAAGACGATCATGCAGCCTCATCCCGACGACATGCGCAGAGGCACGTGCGCCCATTTCATCCTTGAAGGGAACAACAGCACCGCCTTCGTCGATTCCAACGGCCTGTTCATCGGTGTGCAGGCGAGAGCGCTCAACGCCCACTTCCACCAGAGTTCGGTGCCGTACGCGCTGGCCGTCACGCTCGAAGTCGCGCCCACCGTCCAGGAGGACATCTATGCATCGGTTCGGAATGCCATCCGGCCAAGGCCGCGCGTTCGCGCCTAAGGAGGTCTCATGGAATTCAGCAAGTCTAACAGCATCGGCTCGAAACATCCGACGGAAATTGCTGCCTATCTCGAGCTGATAGGCGATACGGAGGCTGCGGCCCGCTTCTATGAGATGGGACAGCGAAGCCAAGGCGTGCGCATTCCGTACTTTACGAATGACCACTGGGCTTATTCTGGAGCGGTGGTGGGATTCATCCCGGAGGGAACTGCCTCCAGCGGCGAAGTACAGATCGTCAACGCCACTTCGATGCAGCCGGATAACGCGCTTCAGGACGCAAGCCTGAAAATCACTCTCGATCGCTTCTACGTCCATAACTACCCGGGCACCGGCCGGCACGAGATATTGTGCGAATTCACGGGAAAGAACCAGGCAGGTAGCAAGTCTGAAGAAATGAGGTTCGCGTTGAAGACCTCGGCGACTGACAGGAGCGCGGCGCCGCTCATGAGCCTGCCGATCTTCGTCGGGGTGAACGTCGGCAAGGATGGTCTCAGCTTTGAAGGCCGCACCATAAACATCCGGAGCGGTGGAATGGACATGTTGGTGGAAGCCCTCGACAATTCCGCCTTCAAAGAAGGACTCGGCCTCCTGACGACGGCTCAACCCGCTCTTGTGCCGTTCGTCCAACTCGCCAAAGGTGTGGTCTCGACAATTGAGAAGCAGGGAGAGAACAAGCAGGTCCTGCAGTTCAGCCTGGGCCTAGATTTCTCCAGCACCGCGACTTCGGCTAAACTTGGCCTCGGTTCCTACGTGGTCGTCCAGACCAATGATGTTGACTGGAACTGGGATGACTTCGTCCTCAATCGCCAGAGCAATGCAATCGTCCCCAAGCTGAACGGATCGGGTCCGATCGAGCTCAACTACCTGATCTTCGGGGTCACGCGCGCGGGCGGCTGACGAGATTCCAAAGGCAAACAGAACGTTCTCCCTGTGGTCGGGCGGAGCCAAGGGCACACAGAGGTCCGCTTTCGGGGGCGGCAAAGCCACCCTGCTATGACCGAGATTGGGCGCAGAGCCGGCATTGGTTCGGGGCAGATCAGCTCGTCTATTGTGCCCTGTGTTTCGGCTTGCCGCCGGCAAATTGCTTCAATGCATTTGCCCGCCTAGAAAGGTGCCCCTCGGACTCACTGGTCGCTGTCACTTATTCGGACCCTGAAATTGGCTGCCGCCGCGATTTCTCTGACTTGTCGACGACAGGGAGCCCTTCCTTTCTGGCCTTGGCAAACGCTCGATCGCTCTCCAGGAACTCCGCCAGCATGAACGGGATCAGTTCCGCTACCGATTCGGACTCGCCATAGGTCTGACGATAAAGCGCCGCATAGTCCTTCAGTGCTTGGTTCAGGTCTGCACTTACGCTTATGGTGATCTTCGAAGGTGTCCGATCCGGAAGTTTGCCGAGTTTCAGATTGGTCATGATGACTCCAGTCAATTCGGGTACGGCCGTAGCACAAGATCCTTGTGCACGATGACGCGCAGTGGCCAACCAGGGCGGACGGTGATCGTGGGCTGAATATTGAGGTTCTTCTCGGTGATGCGCTGGCCAGCTCGACTGACGTTCTGCTGAGCGGATTCGCGGATTGCTTTGACCAGGTCGCTTTCGTCTTCCCCGAGGCTCAACTCGGTGCCGACCCCTACCAACGTGGCCAGCGCAACGCCTTTGATCAGCTGCCAGGTGTGGAAATCCACCTTATCCCCAAGCCCCGCATAGCCGGCAGTGTCTGTTGCCGGCAGATTGTCGATTTCGATCGAAGAGCCGTCGGGCAGCAGTATCCGTTGCCAGACCAGCAGCGCGCGCCTTTGTCCAAAGGCCACGACGCTATCATAGGCGCCAATCAGGCGAGAGCCTTGCGGAATGAGCAAGGTACTGCCGGTGACTGTGTCGTGCACATTCTCGGTGACCTGTGCGACGACGAGGCCGGGCAAGTCGGAATTGATGCCAGTGATCAGGCTCGCTGCGATGACGCTGCCGGCCATCAGCTGATACGGCGAAGCCGGCGTCTGCAGTGCATGCAGATTGTAGATTCCACTTGTGTTCCGCTGGCTGACAAAATCGAGCTTGCGCTGTTGATTGTTTTGGTCGCCCTCGGCCGGTGCTACGGAAGCTGAATCGCGTGCGGCATCGGATTGTGGAGCCGTTGCCTCAAAGGGTGGACGCCCGCCCTGCCCGTTGCCGGCGGCATCCGCTTGCCGGGGTCGATTTTCGATCCGGAAGAAGACTTGCGATTCGCGCGCCTCGATCGCCTGCTGTGCAAGGCGCTGCTCCTCCGCCGAAACCTCCTGGCCCGGCGCGATGCCCAGCTGGCGTTGGTGCTCAAGGATGGGGCGGCCGAGGTCGCCGGGAAGCGGTGGTCCAAGCACGGGAGGCTTGGGCTTGATCCCGGAATAGTCCTTAGGCAGCCTTTCAATTGCCTCCGCGGTTGGCTTCCGCTCAGTGTTGTAAAGCTCTTCAGCCTGCTCTTTGATGCGCAGTGCCGGTCCCTGCAGCGCCATCATGGTGACGCCTAGAATGGTGCCGGAACCAACAGCTGCAATGGCGACAATAATGCTGCGCTTGAAGCGCACAGCGCGGCGGGGCGAGGCCCGCAGCTGCAGCTGTTCTGGATTGAGTTTCGGTGGAGCATCGGAGCGGGAAGTATCCGTCATGGGTCGTCCCCTCACCTGCTGGAACGCGAAAAGAGCGATATCCGCCGCGGCGCTTGCCTGCCGTCCGTCCTCGTGATGCGCACCACCTGCTGCTGCTTGGCGCCGAGGCGCAGTTCGGCCGCGGCGAAGAGGCGATCGACGATGTAATAGTTGCCCCGTATGCGGTAGTTGACGAGCTGGTTGTCCCCGTCAGCACCGACGATGAAGAGTGGCGGGGCCTCGCCCTGATCGATGCGGCGCGGGAACTCGATGTAGACCTTGCTGTCATCATCGAACGCGCGCGTCGGCCTCCAGGGCGGCATGTCGCCGGTAATCGAATAGCGGAAGCGAATATTTTCGAGAGCCACATTCGACGCCAGTGGCATAGCAGCCTCGGCCTGCGCATTGCGCCGGCGTAGCGCGATGATCTGGTCCTCGCTGTAGGTCCAGGAGATGGCCGCCATGGCGGTCTTATCCGTGCTTTGAAGCTGCAGGTGATAGCTTCGCCGGTCCGTGGTGATCACCAGATTGGTGGCAAGTCCTGGCGCGAAGGGCTTCACCAGCACATGGGTGCGCTGGTCATCGCCGGAGCCACTGACGGTGTCGCCAATTACCCAGCGCACTGTATCGCCGGCCGACACGGATTGGAGTTTCTCGCCTGACTGCAGAGCGATATCGCTGACGCGCTCCGGTGCGGCATAGAGCTGGTAGAGCGCGCCTTCGGCAAAAGGGTAAACCTGCACCGCATTCACATAGCCATATTTGGTGGGTTGCTGCGTCGCCGCCTTGTTGGCATCGGCGACACGTTCTTCAGGCGAGCGCTTGTCCTCAGCAGCCTTGCCCGGCTCGGGCTGCAACTGGCCGGGCAGCGGCAGCGGTTTCGGCACTTCCACGACCTTGACGGGCTTCTCCGGCGCCTTCTCGATTGCCGCCGGTTGGAACTTGGCAGCATCATAGGAAATCTGAGGTGGCGGCACCGGCTTCGAGGCACAGGCGGAGATGACCGCAGCCGACGTCGACAGGACCAGCGCAGTGCGGAGCGACGAGAGTCTATTTATCATTGGCGGACTCCTTTGGGGGAACGGAAGTCTGCGCGGCACTGTCGAGCTCGCGCGACCAGTCGATGGCATTGATGAAGACGCCGAGCGGGTTTTTGCGCAGCTGATCGGTATTGTTCGGCGGCCGGATCACAATGGTGAGGATCCCGGTCCAACGCGTTGTGCTGGCGAGGCTGCCGCGCTCAAAGACCTGCTCGGTCCATTTGACTTGAAAGGACCTGTCGGACGCTCGAACCACGCTCGTCACCTGCACCGAGACGCTGCGCGTGCCGATCTTGCCGAACGGGTCATTGGCCTTAGCGTACTCATTGAGAAAGAGGGCTGCACGGTCGGTGGCGAAGTCGTAGGCCGAGAGCCAATTCTGCCGCACCAGCACCGCATCGGTGGAGACGGAGCGGACATTCTGGATGAAATGGCCGAGATGCCAGGCAATCTGGGCATCGTCGGGCTCGTAGGTTTGGATTGCCGGCGCGACAGCCCGTGTTTCACCGAAGCGGTCGACCTCGACAACATAAGGCACGACGCGGCCCTGCATCGACTGCCACAAGAGTCCACCAGAGAGCCCGATGGCCAGAGCGAGGCAGCCAAAGGCCATCAGGCGCCAGTTCCTTGCCTGCACGCGCGCAGTGCCGATGCGCTCGTCCCAAAGCTGGGCGGCCTTCTGATACGGTGTCACGGGGTGGGGCGTCTTCCCGTAACGCTGAACAGGTCGCTTGAAGAGCATCTAGTCTTCCTTATCGTTGAGAGAGGGGTTGGCCCCGCTTCCACCCCGATCGCCATCGCGGACGGCCTGCGTGGCGGCGTGGCGATGGGCGCGCGCGGTCTGTTCGGAACGCAAGCGCCTCGCCCACGCCGGCGCGGCATTGGCACCTGACGCGGCAGGGTTTCCGGTCATTGATGCGGTCGGCGTGCCGCCCGTCGCGGCCCAGGCGGCATCGCGGCCGGCATCGGCGTTGCGCCGGAATGGTTCTGTTGCAGATCGCATTCCCCGCATCGCGGCGCCGCCAGCTGCGCCGGCAACGCCCTGCAGTCCAGCAGCTACGCCGGAGAGGCCGGACTCGGGCGGTGTTGCACGCCCCATCTGCCAAGCTGTGGAAGCAGCCGATCCCATGGCCGTGCCGGCTCGAACGGCGGCGAGACCGCCGCCGGTTGCCATGCGCGCGCCGGCAAGCGCCGCACCTCCGGCAACGAGCGTTGATCCGGCGGCCGCAGCGGTGGTTCCGAGTGCGGCTCCCGCGCCAAGCTGCGGCGCGCCCGAGACAAGACCCGAGGCAATTCCCGGCCCGAAAATGCCGAGCCCAAGCAGCGCCAACGCGCCCAGTACCTGTGACATGGCCGCGGCCAAATCCGGCTCCTTGCCTTGTAGCGCGGAAGCGAACTCGCCGAAGAGCGTGGAGCCGATGCCGACGATGACAGCAAGCACCATCACCTTAATGCCCGACGAGATGACGTTGCCGAGCACGCGCTCGGTCAGAAATGCCGAGCGGTTCCAGAGCGCGAAAGGCACCAGAACAAAACCGGCCAATGTGGTGAGTTTGAACTCCAGGATGGTGATGAAGAGCTGAATTGAAAGAATGAAGAAGGCGATGAGGACCAGGAACCAGGCGAGAAGCAGCACGAAGATGGTCAGCGCGTTGCCAAAGATCTCCGGGAAGCCGACTAGCTGGCTCGCTTGATTGAGCAGCGGCCAGGCGCCCTCGAAGCCGGCCGCGGCAATGCGGCCTGGCCGCAGGAGACTGTCGGCGGACAGATTGCCGGCCGATGCGTTGATGCCGAGCCCGGCAAAGGAATGGTAGATGATGTCGGCGAGGTTCTTAAAATTGTTCAGGATGAAGGCGAAGGCGCCGACATAGAGCACTTTTCGGACAAGCCGGCCAAGAACATCGGGCTCGCGGCCGAACGCCCAGACCAGGCCTGCCAGCGTGATGTCGATGCCGATCAGGATGGTGGTGAGAAAGGCGACGTCGCCCGAAAGCAGACCGAACCCGCTATCAATATAGCGGGTAAAAGTCTCCATGAAGCGATCAATGACGCCGAGGTCATTCATGTCGCCGCCTTCCTCGTTGTCTTGAAGAACTGCTGATCAGTTGCCGGGGTAGGCCGTACCGGTGCCCAGGAAACGCTTCGTCGTCTCGCGGGCAGCTTCCTCGGACTGCGCCTTGCGGGCAGCATCTTCGGCTTCAGCCCGGAACTGGGTCGCGAGCAGCGTCTGGATCTGGATCTGCTGCTTGGTCGAAAGCGCGATCAGCTGATTGGTGGCCTGGCTTGCCTCAAGGGCACCTGCCGCGCCCTGACTGCGGTTGACGAGATCGGTAAGCAGGTCGCCGTCGGCCCGCACGTTCTCCACGATCTGCGACTGCGCGCTCATGGTTTGGCGGAACGCCTGCATGGCGTTTTGCCAGCGCTCGCGCGCGGCGCTCGCCACATCGCTGACCTCGATTGTGGCGTCGTAGCTTTCCGGATATTGCACACGCCACTGGTTCTGAAGCTTGTCGAGATCGAAGCTCAGGCCGCTGGCCTGGGTCATCAGGCCGTCGATCCGTTGGAGCGAACCTGTGAGCTGGCCCACGGAAGAAAAATCCAGGCGCTGAAGGTTGCGCGCCATGTTCTGCAGCATGGTCGCCTGGTTCTGAAGCGACTGGATCTGGTTGTTTATCTGCTCCAGGGAACGTGCCGCTGTCAGCACGTTCTGCGCATAATTCGACGGATCGAACACGATTAGGGCGTGGGCCGGCTGGACGTAGTCGGCCATCGGTTTTGCGATTAGGGAAACGGTGATCAGGCTGGTGAGAAGGCGGCGCCGCATCATGACGATTGCTCCTTGTCTGGTTGAGGGAATTGCTGAAGAAGCTCGGCAGCCCAATCGAGGCCGCGCGCACTCAGGAACCGGGAGGCAAAGCTGTCCTGCCCGTGCTCTGACAGGACGCTGTCGATCAAAGCTTGCGTGGCCGGATCAGAGGCGCCGCAGAGCGCAAGAGCGATCGGGCCGAGCCCGAGCTCGAAGAGGCGGTTGCCGCGGCGCGACTGCAGATAATACTGGCGCTTCGGTGTGGCACGGGCGACCAATTCGATTTGCCGCTCGTTCAGGCCGAAGCGCTCATAGGCTGCCCGCGCCTGCGGTTCCACGGCACGGTCATTGGGAAGAAAAATGCGCTGTGGGCAGCTCTCGATGATCGCCGGCGCGATGGAAGAGCCAGCGATGTCGGCAAGCGACTGCGTGGCAAAGATCACCGACACGTTCTTCTTTCGCAGCACCTTCAGCCATTCACGGATGCGGGCGGCAAAGAGAGGGTTGTCGAGATAGACCCAGGCCTCGTCGAGCATGAGCAGTGTTGGCCGTCCGTCGAACCGCTCCTCGAGACGATGGAACAGATAGGTGAGCACCGGGAGCACAGCGCCTTGGCTGTGCATCAGCTCTTCGGTCTCGAAACACTGCACATCCGACAAAGCCAGCCGATCTTCATCGGCATCGAGCAGCCGGCCGAAGGGACCGTCGAGCGTGTAGGGCATCAACGCGGCCTTGAGCCCATTGGACTGAAGCAGAACCGACAGGCCCGTCAGCGTGCGTTCCTGCGCCGGCGCAGTGGCAAGGCTGATGAGTGCCGACCAGATTGCCTCCTTCACCTCCGGCGTAACGGTGACATTCTCATGGGCAACGAGACCGGCGATCCATTCCGCCGCCCAGCTGCGAGTAGCTTGGTCGCCGATATTGCGCAGTGGCTGGAAGGCAAGCGCACCATCCGCGCCCAGCGCGTGGTGTTCTCCGCCCATGGCCAGTGTTGCCGCACGAGCCGAATTGCCCTTGTCGAAGACATAGACCTGCGCCCCGGCATAGCGTCGAAACTGCAGAGCGACTAGCGCAAGCAGAACCGACTTGCCGGCACCGGTCGGACCAACGACCAGCATGTGGCCGACATCGCCGACGTGGGTAGAAAGCCGAAACGGTGTCGACCCGCTGGTCTCTGCGAAGAGAAGCGGCGGGGATTCGGTCCCGGTCACATTGGCGAGATGCTCGTTATCCACCGGACCGGCCCACGCCGACGACAGCGGCATGACGTGGGCAAGGTTCAGCGTGTGAATGAGCGGCTGGCGAACGTTAGCGTAGACATGACCAGGCAACGAGCCGAGCCACGCCTCGACCGCATTGATGCTTTCCCGGATCGTGGTGAAGCCGAGCCCGTTGACGATGCGCTCAACCGCTCGGAGCTTTTCCGCGGCGGCCTGCCGGTCCTGGTCCCATACCGTCACCGTTGTGGTGAGATAGCCGAAGCCGACGTGATCGCCGCCCAATGCCTGAAGGGCGGCATCCGCATCGAGCGCCTTGTTGTCGGCGTCACTATCGACGAGAGGGACGGGTTCGTTGGTCACGACCTCGCGCAGGATGGCTGCGACCGATTTGCGCTTGGCAAACCACTGACGGCGCAACCGGGTCAGTGTCTTTGTGGCTTCCGTCGTGTCGAGCGGGATGAAGCGCGTCATCCAGCGGTAGGCGAAATCCTGATGGTTGAGCGCGTCGAGGATCCCTGGCCGGGTGACGTTCGGGAAACCAAGGATGGTGAGGGTGCACAGATGCTGCTCACCCAGCATCGGCTCCAGGCCGCCGGTAAGCGGCGCGTCAACCAGAACACCGTCGAGATACATTGGCGTTTCCGGCATGGCGACCGGATGGCGGTAGGTCGAGATTGTGCCGTGCAGATAGGTTAGCGTCTCGGCATCATCGAGGGCGCGCACTTCCGGCATGAAGCCGGACAGCAAATCCAGGACGCGGTCGGTCCCGTCGCGAAACCACGCCAGCTCCTGGCGCCAGTCTCTAGCCCCTCCCGAGTGATGCGAGTCGACCAGTGCGCTTTCCGCCCGCGCCTGGCCATCTGGCGCCGGCATGAAGACCAAGGTCAGATGATAGCGACTCTCGAAGTGCGCGACCTTGCCCTCGAAGGCCGCGCGCCGTTCCTCATCGACCAGCCATGAGGCAGCATCGGGAAAAGCCGAGCTCGGATAGCCCAGCGCTTCAACGCGCTCGGCCTCGAAAAACAACCCCCATCCGGAGCCCAACCTTCGTAGCGCATTGTTGGCTCGTGCGCAGATGCCGACCAATTCGGCTTCGGTCGCGCTTTCAAGGTCGGGGCCACGGAACCGGAAGGTTCGCTGGAAGCTACCGTCTTTATTGAGCACGATGCCGGGCGCGACCAAAGCGGCCCAGGGCAGATGATCGGCCAGCCGATCGGCTTTGCCGCGATACTCCGAAAGGTTCAGCATGCAAGCCACCCCTTCAGGCGAAGATGACGGACAAGCACGCTGGCGAAGTCCGGATCGCGGCGAGCGGCAAAGACCGCGAGGGTGTGGCCGGCGATCCAGAGCGCCAGTCCGGCGATCCACTGCTGCAGGCCAAGTCCGATTGTGGCGGCCACCGTGCCGTTGAGGATCGCCACCGCTCGCGGCGCGCCGCCCAGCAGGATCGGCTCAGTCAATGCCCTGTGAACGGGGACTTCGAAACCCTCGATATGCTGCTCTCCGGTGGCCATCAAACGAGTACCCCGCCGCCGAAGGAGAAGAAGGAGAGAAAGAAGCTCGATGCCGCGAAGGCGATCGACAGGCCGAAGACAATCTGGATCAGCCGGCGAAAACCGCCTGCCGTGTCGCCGAAGGCAAGAGTCAGGCCGGTAGTGATGATGATGATCACCGCGACGATCTTGGCGACCGGTCCCTGCACCGACTCAAGGATCTGCTGCAGCGGCTGTTCCCAAGGCATGCCGGAGCCCGCTGCGTGGGCCGGGACGGTGAGAAGAAACGCGAGCGCGGTGGACGAAAGGAAGCGAAGCTTCTTGAGCATGAGGTGACCTTTCAAAACTGCTGGAGTTGCGGAAGCGTGAGCGGGGTGACGGCGTAATCACCGCTGCTGTCGAGACCGGTGACCTCAGCGATCGCGTCAATGCGGCGCGAGGATCCGCGCCCAGCGATGAAGACGATCAGATCTACCGCATCAGCGATGAGGCGGCGGGGAACGGTGACGACGGCTTCCTGGGCGAGCTGCTCGATACGGTAGAGGGCGGAGCGCGCCGAATTGGCGTGAACCGTCGCGATGCCGCCGGGATGCCCGGTGTTCCATGCCTTCAGCATGTCCAGGGCTTCCGCGCCCCTGACTTCGCCCACGATGATGCGGTCGGGTCTGAGCCGCAGGGTCGAGCGCACGAGATCGGCGAGCGTGACCGAACCGCGCCTCGTCCTCAAGGCAATGCAATCCTTCGCCGCGCATTGCAGTTCGCGCGTGTCCTCGATCAGGATCACCCGCTCGTCGCAATCGGCGGCTTGTGCCAGCAGCGCATTGGCAAGTGTTGTCTTGCCCGACGACGTGCCGCCGGCGACCAGGATGTTGCGCCGCTCGCGGACCGCCTTCTTCAGCGCATCGGCCTGCAGCGGCAGCATGATCCGGTCGGCGACATAGTCGGCCAAGGTGTAGAGTTTCGCCGCAGGCTTTCGGATGGCGAAGCATGGCCCCAGCACGACAGGCGGCAGCAGACCCTCGAAGCGCTCGCCCGATGGCAATTCGGCGCTGACAATCGGATTGTCAGCATGCGCCTCGGCGCGCACGTGGGAGGCGACCAGGCGGATGATGCGTTCGGCCTCAGAAGGATGCATGTGCACGCCGGTGTCGACCCGGCCTTCACCCAACCGGTCGAGCCGCAGCGCACCGTCGGGATTGACCATCACCTCAATGACGGTCGGATCGGCAAGGGCTTCGGTGATCGCCGGACCCATGGCGGTGCGCAGCATGACGCGGCGGCGATGGTCGGCTTCCGGATGAGAACTCATCCTTCCCCTCCCCTGCGATCGTCGGTGCCAAGTGACCGTTTCCCGGAAGCGATTTGGCGGCCGACCTGTTCGACGAATTTGTCGAAGCGCTCCTGGGCAATCGCTTGCGTGGCCCTGTCCGGCACCGGCGTGTGAGCATGAAGCGTGATCGAAAAGCGGATGAAGAGCGCCAGGCTCTCCAGGATCATCTCGACATCGTGCCTGACATGTCCGAGGTCGCGGGAAAGACGGTCGAGCCTCTTGCCGTAGCGCTGGTCGAGTTCATTCTCCCCACGCCGCTCGATAAAGGTCTCGACCGCGTGCGCCACAATGGCCGATTTGGTGGTCGATGGATTGCGGCTGAGGTTCTCCAGCTTCTCGCTCAACTCGGGTTCAAGCAAAAACTGGTGACGAATGCGGTGGGGCTTCATGCTGCTCGTTCCCTCTGACCGGCGCTGATGCGCCGGCGACGGGAACGAGCATCGTCGAGATCCTCGAAATCGCTTACGGCCGTTATCTACGCTGAGATGCGCCCGCGTATGGCGCGCCGTTCAGAAGCCGGGCACGATGTCCTTGTCGTCGCCCATTCCCTCGTTGAGGCCGTACGCACGTGCGGCGGTGGAAATCCGGTCCATGACGCGTTGGTCGGCAGCCGCCTCGCTATCATCGTCAGCAGGCTTGAACAGATCCTCCTGATCAGGCTCTTGGGCAAGGAGGGGAAGGTCTTCGGGCAGACCTGGATGACGCTGCTGCTGGATACCGCCGTCCTCTTCGATTGCTGCGCCGGTGCTGTCGCCCTCGGCCGCAAGACGGCGGTCAACGCCGCGCACCTGCCCACTCCAATCGTCTGGGCGCGACGCAGGGCAGTCCGCATAGAGACCGTCGCGTAGAGCCGGCGAAGGCAGCACCCGTTCTGTGAAATTCTGATCCTGGAAGTAGCGCAGCTTCTTTGCGCGGATCGGCGGCAACCCCGAAACCAGTACCAATTCGTCTTCCTGCGGCAACTGCATCACCTCACCCGGCGTCAGCAGGGGGCGAGCAGTCTCTTGGCGGCTTACCATGACGTGGGACAACCAGGGCGCCAACCGATGGCCGGCATAGTTGCGCATCGATCTGAGTTCCGTCGCGGTACCGAGCGCGTCCGAAATGCGTTTGGCCGTGCGCTCGTCATTTGAGGAAAAGGCAATCCGCACATGGCAATTGTCGAGAATGGCGTTGTTCTCGCCATAGGCCTTGGAGATTTGGTTCAACGATTGCGCTATCAGATAAGCGCGGATGCCGTAGCCTGCCATGAAGGCGAGCGCAGTCTCGAAGAAGTCGAGCCGACCGAGCGCCGGAAATTCATCCAGCATCATCAGGAGCTGATGCTTGCGGCTCTTCTTTGGATCGCCCTCCAGGCGCTCGGTCAGCCGCCGGCCGATTTGATTGAGCACCAATCGCACCAGGGGCTTAGTGCGCGAGATATCCGACGGCGGCACGACCAGATACAGCGACATCGGTCGCTCGGCATCCACAAGGTCGGCAATGCGCCAGTCGCAGGCCGATGTTGCCGCGGCCACCGTTGGATCACGATAGAGCCCGAGAAACGACATGGCGGTCGAGAGAACGCCTGAGCGCTCGTTCTCTGACTTGTTCAGCACCTCACGAGCCGCCGAGGCCACGACCGGATGGACCTGGGGCTTGTCCACCGTGCCGAGGTGGTTTGTGGTCATCATCCGCTGCAGTGTCGCAGCGAATGAGCGTTGCGGGTCCGACAGGAAGGTGGCGACACGGGCCAGCGTCTTTTCCTCTTCGGCGTAGAGCACGTGCAAGATGGCGCCAACTAGGAGTGAATGACTGGTCTTCTCCCAATGGTTCCGCCGCTCCAGCGCGCCTTCCGGATCAACGAGAATGTCGGCGATGTTCTGAACGTCGCGGACCTCATCTGGACCTTTGCGCACTTCCAGCAGCGGGTTGTACCGCGCCGATCTCGGATCGGTCGGATTGAACAAGAGACAGTGCGAGAACTTCGACCTCCAGCCAGAGGTCAGCTGCCAGTTCTCGCCTTTGATGTCGTGAATGACGGCCGAGCCGGTCCAGGAAAGAAGGGTTGGAACAACGAGTCCGACGCCCTTGCCCGAACGTGTCGGCGCAAAGGCCATGACGTGTTCTGGTCCGTCATGGCGCAGATAGCGATAATTTAGTCCGCCAAGGAAAACGCCGGCCGGCTGAAACAGCCCCGCCCTCTCGATTTCCAGCTTCATGGCCCATCGTGAGGACCCATAGGTGGTGACCAACCCCCGCTGCCGTGCGCGCCAGAGGGACCCAGCTATCGCGGCGGCACAGCCCAGGAACCCGCTGGCTCCGGCAAGTATGCCAGCCTTGTCGAAGACTTCAGGCGCATAGGCGTCAAATTGGAACCACCATTCGAACAGTTTCCACGGCTGGTAGATCGGCCAGCCGACTGTCACAAACCATGGCGCGCCGAGTGGCGGCTGATAGGAGAGCATGTGGGCGCACCATTGGGTTGCAGTCCACACGCCAAGAATGACAATTGCGAATACGACAGCGATCTGCCCAATCAGCAACTTCGTGGGTGTCAATGGCTTGCTCCGCTCTTCTGGCCAGACGGACCAAACATCGCGCCGAGCGATGAGAATTCGAACGGCCGCTACGTGCGACTAGGTGCGATGACAAGGTTGATCGGCATTGTTCAGCTGCGAACAGCGAAAATCCGCCGCAGCAACCTATCGGCGGTGCCAGGCACGCGGTTTGGTCGCAGAAAATGGCAGAAAATATTGGGGTATCAGACCCACGCGCGTCCATGATCATCTTCGATGCTGAAGGGGTCGCGTCCAGCTGCCGACCAGGCCGACAATACCGCGCGGAGGCGCAGCGAAGCGGTCCGTCCGCATCCATCCCGGCGCTTCCCCGCGGCGGTCGCGCCATCGACGACACCGACCGAAATCCGAAATCCCCATAGCCATCGCCTGTGGCCCGCGGGTTCCTTCCTCGGGGACTTTCGTACGCCTGCCGGCGCCCGAAACTCTTCACGGCAGCGGACAGGCGGCTTTGCAGCGTCGGGACGGCGATAGCGGACGCTGCGGCCCCGGATTTTGGAGGCAGACTACTCGCCGCTATGCCACGCCTTCCAACTAGGTAGCCCAGACGCCGGTCGACTTATATGTCTGCACAGGAGCGCGGTGAGGTCGCCACACTGGCAAATCAGAACCATCTTCCAGAACAGAAGAAGATTTCCGCGTCCGGTATCGGACTGACCCATAGACGTCCACGAAGCTTGCCAAATCAGGGGATGCCATCGAAAGAGGTGCAACCCTTCGGGCAGAATTCCCGAGAGGACGATGCGGGCAAATTGCCCCGCTACGAAATGCGCTCCCTGCTCAAATCGGCAGAAAAGATTCGCTTTCTTCCCCAAGGGAATATAAGATGCCAAATCTAAAGATTGCCGCGCGAAAGTGGGAGGGGACTTCATGCGCGCATTTGGTCTCTGCAAACCACGTGAAGTTATGTGCCGTTTTTTCGGCTCCGCCTTTCTTGCCGTTTGGATGACAGCATCTGCTCACGCAGATTTCTGGAAAGATGCGGTAAACGTTATTACCGATCCACTTAAGTTGGATGCCGGCACTGAAAATCTGATCCATGCCGTGGAGCGCGCGGATCTGATGCTCAAAGACCTCAAGAAATCTTTGGATGAGTCCGGGAAAACGATCGACAAGAACATACGCGAATACCTTGTCGGCGTAGACTCGGTCATCCAAAAGACGTTTGTTCGCGGCGATCAAACAATATCGTCGGCCTTGAAACAGGTCTCTGATCTGGAGACGAGGATAATGGCCGATGCAGGCAGATTTGTCCGATGCTCAGCTGCAACGGCCTTCGATCAAATGCAGGTCGCATTGGCGAAAGCACTGAACACGGTCGGCGAAACCCGTCCTCGGTTTGTACTACTTGGATATTTTGAAATCGGCGCGGTAGAGCTGACACCCCAAGACATCACGAACCCTATTGAATCGTATGATAGGCTGAAGACTGCGGCGTTTCTGCGCTTAAATAAACTGGAACCTTCCAGCGAGGCGAAATACGTAGAGTTCATATACGGTGACATGCAGAGAGTAGCAGAGTTGACCAAATGTCACTATGAGGACGTGAACAATCTTAGGCCAAGATTACAGCGCGATATTTATGAGTACAGACGCCTTCACCAAGTGTGGGCCGGTTTAGTTGAATAGGAGAAAATCGTGCGATATCGAGCCATCATTATTATTGCCGGGGTCGCTGCGTTGGGTGGATATAGATTGGCGGCAGGTCAAGATCAACCCACGTGCACGACAGTGCTGGATTGCGCGCAGAAGGCAATGGAAGCCTCTTTTCAGGCGAAGACCGCAATTCGCATTGCCGTCCCAAAGGGCGCTGTAATGGCGTTTAACCTAGAAAGTTGTCCCGATGGTTGGCAATTGTTCCAGCCACTCGTTGGAAGGTTCGCTCTTGGTGCCGGGGCGGACGTTACCAGGCGGTTGACGGACCGCAAATTTGGGGACAGTGGAGGAGAAGAGCAGCATACGCTTACAGTTGCAGAGTCGCCACAGCAAGAAGTGGAAATTGCTGGAGTAGCCAATCAAAGCAGCGTAGATCGTTATAACGCCGGTGGAAGAAATTATTGGGTGATAACAAGAGGCAGCGAGAAGTTTCGTACAAATGGCGGAGGCCAGCCGCACAATAACATGCCTCCTTTTCACTCATTAACATATTGTGAGCGAACCTAGCAGGATGTTGAAGAAGTCAGTCGGACTGGTGACCAACCAGGTCAGGAGGGCCATCGCAAAGATTGGCCACGATGACATGGTGCCCGCAGGCATTTCCGATTTTTCGCCTACGCGGGCCTCTGGCTGATTTTAGAGCACGTCCTGTGATCGATGAATCGATTGTGATGTGACGGCTGCGTTTTGTGCTGATTCAACATCCACCTCGATGGAGGTGGACGATGGGAAGAGCATTGAGCGGTGATCTTCGGTCGCGGGTCTTGAAGGCTTCGGACGAGGGCATGTCGGCGCGGCAAGCGGCGGCGCGGTTCGGCGTGGGAGTGTCCAGCGCGATCCGCTGGATTGCGCGGGCGAAGATCGGCGAACTGGCGCCACGCCCGCAGGGCCGCCGCCGCGCCTCCACCTCGATGCGCATGAAGCCTTCATCGTCGGGCTGATCGAGGAGCGCAAGGACATCACGCTGAACGAGATGGTGGAGCGGCTCGTCGCCGAGCAGTCAGTGCGGATCAGCCGCAGCGCCTTGAGCGCCTGGCTTCGCGGTCACGGCTGGACATTCAAAAAAAGTCCGCGCACGCACTGGAGCAGGGTCGCCTCGACATCCTGAAGCGGCGCCGGGACTGGTTCGACGGCCAGCTCGATCTTGATCCGGCGAAGCTCGTGTTCATCGATGAGACCGGCCTCTCCACAAAGATGGCCCGCCTGCGTGGAAGAGCGCCGCGCAGCGAGCGCTGCCGGGCCGGCGTGCCGCATGGCCATGTGTGGACGCCCCCTGGGGCGCATGAAGAATCTTTGGTCCAGGCTGTTGCGCGTGATCGGGTGCTGCCATGTGTTCGGCCTCTCTTGCGGCTCGTCATGGCCGCGGATCAGGTCCACATCACTGGAACGCGCTGGAAGCGCTCCCCATGTGCCTGGTCCTGATCCCGCCTCACCGACGTTGCGCCATACCTGTCCTTTGACCTCCTCACGCCGCCAACGGCCTCGCGCCCGTCCCGCTCAAGCGGGCACGACCGGAGCCCGATAGCTTTCTCCCTTCGTTAACAGCGCCCAGACTATTCGGGCGTTCTTGTTCGCCAGCGCCACGATCACCAACATCCCAACATCGGCGGTTTGCGCTCGAGCATCCGGCCGAGCCAGGATCCTTTAGGCACCCCTTTGCGCTTGGCCCACCGCACCACGGCACTCGCTGCGATAATAAGGAGCCGCCTCAGTGTGCGCTCTCCCATCCGAGATGTTCGGCCCAGTCGTTCCTTGCCCGCCGGTAGAGCGCTGAACCGGCGTTAATCCGACCCAGGCAGCGAAGTCACGGCCCGATCGGAACGTCTCCGCTGGCGGCGCGAGCGCCTCTATGGCGGTGGCGATCAGGGGCCGATCCCAGGCACGCTCATCAGACGCCGAGTCGCGTCGTCGGCTTGGCGCGGGCAGAGATCTCCGTATCCAGCGCGGCGATTTGGTTCTGCAGATGGCGCAACCCCTCGGCGAGGAGGGCAAGGCAGGAGCGAGCAGCTTCCGGCACACTCGATGTGGGATCCTCGATTTGAGCGATGAGGCGTCCGATATGGAAAGGTCCTTGCGGCGCGATCAGGCCGTATTCGGAAAGATGGCCGCGGATCGCGTTGATGAGTTGAGTGCGCTGGCCGACCAGGATATCACGGGTCCGGAAGATCACGGCGGAGGCCTGCTTGGCTTCGCTCTTCACAGCCACGAAGCGCATGGTCGGGCGCTGCGCCGCCTCGCAGATCGCCTCCGCATCGGACATGTCGTTCTTCTGCCGTTTGACGAAAGGCTTCACATAGGCGGGTGCGATCAGCCGCACGGTGGGGCCGAGCTTCCCGATCTCCCGACCCCAGTAGTGGGCACCCGGGCATGCCTCCATTGCCACCAAACACGGTGGTTGGGCGGCAAAGAAAGCCAGCACCTGGTCGCGCCGCAGCTTCCTGCGGAAGATGACCGCTCCGGCAGAGCTCGCTCCGTGTGCTTGAAAGACATTCTTGGCCAGATCCAAGCATGCGCTGCGTATTCCGACGAAGCCGGCCATCGATTCCGATTTGAAGCCGGCCAGTCATTCCGATTTCATTCCGGCCGGTGTTCCGATTTG